>JANMMR010000344.1:0-9969 GCA_031373455.1 Rhodoferax sp. | reverse complement strand
GACGACCGACGATGTCCCACAAGACTGGTTTTTTCTCCCACCCCGACTGCCGGCAACACGACATGGGGCGCGGCCACCCCGAGTGCCCCGAACGCCTCGACGCCATCGAAGACTGGTTGCTCGCCACCGGTGTGATGGACGCTCTCGAGCGCCGCGAGGCGCCCCTGGCGGCCCTGGCGCCGCTTGAGCTGGCGCACAGCGAAGCGCATGTGCAGTCGCTGGCTGAGCTCAACGGCCGCTTGCAAGCCTCCATCGCCGAAGGTGGCGCGCGGCTGGCCCAGATCGACCCCGACACCGCCATGAGCGGCGGCAGCTGGAACGCCGTGTTGCGCGGCGCCGGTGCTGCGCTGGCCGCGACCGACGCGGTGCTGGCGGGCGAACTTGAAAACGCCTTTTGCGCCACCCGCCCGCCCGGCCACCACGCCTGCCGCGACAAGGCCATGGGCTTTTGCGTCTTCAACAACGTGGCCATTGCCGCCAAATATGCACTGGAGCAACACGACCTGCACCGCGTGGCGATCATCGATTTTGACGTGCACCACGGCAACGGCACCGAAGACATCGTGGCCGGCGACGACCGCATTTTGATGGCAAGTTTTTACCAGCACCCGTTCTACCCGTATGGCGGCTCCACCTCGGAAGCCGGCAACCTCGTCAACCTGCCGGTGCCCGCCTACACCAAAGGCCCGACCGTGCGCCAGCTGGTGGAGCAACACTGGCTGCCGCGCTTGCACGCCCATCGCCCCGAGATGATCTTCGTCAGCGCCGGGTTCGACGCCCACCGCGACGACGACCTGGGCCAGATGGGCCTGGTGGAGGCTGACTACGCCTGGCTGACGAAACAGATCAAGGAAATCGCGCGCCTCTACGCCAAAGGGCGCATCGTGTCATGCCTGGAAGGTGGTTACAACCTGGGAGCGCTGGCGCGCAGCGTGGAGGCGCACGTGCGGGTGTTGGCGGATATATAGCCCCCACGGTCGCTCACTGCGTGTAGCTTCCTGCCCCCGCGCAGCCACCCTGCGCTTCTCTTGGGGTGGGGACGCATTTTTGCTTGGGGCGGCCCGGCGCAAAAACTATCGGCTCACTTCATCAACGACGGCAGCCAAAGGCTGATCTGGGGAAACGCCAGCAGGAAGCCCAACATCACGATCATGGCCGCTACAAACGGCCAGCAGCCCTTGAAGATGTTGCCCAGGCCCACGCCGGGCAGAAGGGAATTGAGCACAAACAGGTTCATGCCCACAGGCGGTGAAATGAGGCCAATCTGCACGATCATCACGATCAACACGCCGAACCACACCGGGTCAAAACCGAGCGAGGTGACGATGGGGAAAAAGAGCGGGATCGTGAGCAGCACCATGGTGAGCTCTTCCATCACCGTGCCCAGAACCACATAGATGAACATCATGGCGGCGACGATCATGATGGGGGAGAGGCCCAGGTGGGTGATCCACTCCTTCAGGTCGCCCGGCATGCTGGTGAAATTGACGAAGTTGGCAAACACCGTGGCGGCGATCAACAGCGTGAACAACATGGCCGTGGTGCGGGCGGATTCAACCAGCACCTGATACAGAATCGCCCAGGTCAGGCGCCCGCGCGCCAGCGCAAACCAGAACGCGCCCGCCGCGCCAAAACCGGCGCCTTCGGTGGCGGTGAAAAAACCGCCATAGATGCCGCCCAGAACAATGACAACCAGCAGTGCCACACCCCAAATGCCGCGCAGGGCGCGCCAGCGGTCGGGCCAGGAGGTGCGTTCACCCGGCGGGGCGTGTTCCGGGTCGTGCAGGGTCATGAGCCAGATCACGCCCATCAGCATGGCGGCGCTCAAAAGGCCGGGGATCACACCGGCTGCGAACAACTTGCCGATGTTGGTCTCGGTGATGATGCCGTAGATCACCATGATGGTGGAGGGCGGGATCATGATGCCCAGCGTGCCACCCGCAGCCATGACGCCGGTGGAGAGTGAATCGCTGTAGCCGAGTTTTTTCATCGACGGGTACGCCACCTTGCTCATCGTGGCCGCAGTGGCGATGGAGGAGCCGCAAATCGCGCCAAAGCCGGCACACGCGGCCACCGTGGCGTGCGCCAGCCCGCCGCGCAGGTGGCCAATGAAGGCGTAGGCGGCTTGGAACAACTCGTGCGCCAGACCCGCGCGGGCGACGAAATTGCCCATCAGGATGAAGAGCGGGATCACCGAGAGCGTGTAGGCGAAGCCGGTCTCATACACCACTTGCGACATGCTGCCCAGCGCTGCCTGCCAGCCGCGCGTGAGCCCAATGCCAACCAGGCCAACGGCGCCCATGGCGAATGCCAGCGGCACCCGCAGCAGCGCCAACAGAAAGATGGCGCCAAAAGCCAGCAGGGATTCAATCACAAGGCCACGCCTTCACCCTCAGCCAGCTCGGCGCTCGGGCGGAACATCAAGCCCAGGTGCACGAGACCGGTGATGCCGCAAAACACCGACATGCCGTAAATGAAAGGTGCCTTGAGCAGCTTGAGCTGCGCTGTGGTTTCGCCCGACTCAACAAACTGCCCGCCGGTGCGCCACATGAGCGCCGCCAGGCCCAGCATGGCCAACACGCACAGGAGGTGCACGAGCGCCTTCTGGACCTTCAGCACTGCCGCAGGCAAGGCCGAATCAAACGAATCAAACGTGACATGTTCGCCGCGCTGCGAGACCAGCGGCAGGCCGGCGAAAATCACCACCACCATCAACAATTCGGTGAGTTCCAGTGAGCCGGGGATGGACTGGCTGACGGCTTTTCGGCCGATCACGTCGAAAAACGTCAGCGCCATGATGGCAAAGAGCGCGCAGCCGCACAGCAGCCCGCTCAGGGTTTCAAGCGTTTTCTTCAAGTGCGGGTGCCCAAAATTCTAGCGGCGGATCACTTTTCCTGCTTGGCGATTTCTGCGCGGAACTCGGCCAGCGCCTTCTTCGCGTCTTTCAGGCCCTTGGCTTCGGCGTCGGTCACCCATTTGCTTTCAAGAGCGGCGATTTTGCCTTTGACTTCGCCAACGAATTTGGCGTCGGCTTTGGTCACCACGGTGCCGTTGGCCTGCATCAGGGCATGGCCGCGGCGGTCTACGCCGTCCCAGTTGCGGCCAAACATGCGGGCGTAATGTTCACCCGAGATCGCGTCAACCGCCTTTTTCTCGTCGGCCGTGAGTTTGTTGTATTTGTCCAGGTTCATGATGGCCACAAAACTGGTGTTGTACAGGCCGCCAGGGAAGGTGGTGGCGTGTTTGATGAGTTTGTCAATCTTGAAACCTTCGATCGATTCGGCCGGGAACAAGGTGCCGTCCATCACGCCGCCGGAAAGCAGCTCATACGAGTCGTTGGCGGGTTTCAGCGTGACGTTCATCGCCAGCGACTTCGAGATTTCGTTAACCATGCCGCCGCCCACGCGGAATTTCAAGCCATTCAAGTCGTCGGCCTTGGCAATCGGGCGTTTGGTGTTGAAGATGATGCCGGGGCCATGGGTGAAAAACGCCAGCACCTTCACGCCGGGGTGCTCCGCAGCAAAGGCCGGGTTTTTGCTGGCCACTTTGTGGAAAGCCACCGAAATCGCTTCCGAGCTGTTGCCCAGGAACGGGAATTCGGCCATCTGGGTGGTGACAAAACGCCCGGGTGTGTAGCCATGCACCGTGAAAGAAATGTCTGCCTGGCCGTTTTTGATGGCGTCATAGGTGCCGGGGCCGGCCGTTACGCCGCGTGGCAATATATTGCACTTCATCTTGCCCGTGGTGTTTTTCTCCAGCTGGTCACACCAGTCTTTTTGCGCCATGGACAAGGCGTGGGTCGGGAATATCCAGCTCGAAGCGGTGAGGACTGTTTGGGCGCTGGCGCTGGCTGCGGCCAGCAAAATCGCCGAAGCGACAAAAGTCAAATTACTGCGTTTCATGCGAATTCTCCGGGAATCGGTGGGTGGAATACCCGAATGGTAATGCCAGTTGCAGGGCCACCTTGCCCATGTTTACCCGAATTAACCAACCAGTTGGTCGATTAATCGCTCTCCTTGTCCTCCAGTCGCGTACAATAAAAAAGCACGGTCGTGCTATTCTATTTATGGCCGAATGCTGTTGCCTCAGCGCGCAAAGCAAAACAGGCGCCGAATAGAATCATCGGTTGCCCCGCATTGGCCCGTTGGTTGGCTTGCACCCCATCTGAAACTCTGGAGTCGTGAAAATGAAAATCCTGGTAGCTGTAAAACGCGTGGTGGACTACAACGTGAAGGTCCGAGTCAAGTCGGACAACACCGGTGTAGACATTGCCAACGTCAAAATGAGCATGAACCCGTTTGACGAGATCGCCATCGAAGAAGCGGTGCGCCTCAAAGAGAAGGGTGTGGCCACCGAAGTCATTGCCGTCTCTTGTGGTGTGGCGCAATGCGGCGAGACCCTGCGCACCGCCATGGCCATTGGCGCCGACCGCGCGATCCTGGTCGAAACCACGGTTGAGTTGCAGCCCCTGGCGGTCGCCAAACTGCTCAAGGCGATTGTGGACAAAGAACAGCCCGGCCTCGTGATCCTGGGCAAGCAGGCGATTGACGACGACTGCAACCAGACCGGCCAAATGCTGGCCTCTTTGTGCGACTTGCCACAGGCCACGTTTGCCAGCAAGGTGGAGGTTGCTGATGGCAAAGCCAGCGTGACACGCGAGGTTGATGGCGGCCTGGAGACGCTGTCGATCAGCATCCCGGCCATCATCACCACTGACCTGCGCCTCAACGAGCCGCGTAACGTCACGCTGCCCAACATCATGAAGGCCAAAAAGAAGCAGATGGATGTCTTCAAACCCGAAGACCTGGGTGTTGATGTCACGCCGCGCCTCAAAACCCTCAAAGTCACCGAGCCACCCAAACGTGGCGCCGGCATCAAGGTGGCCGACGTGGCCGCTTTGGTCGACAAACTCAAAAATGAAGCGAAGGTGATCTAAATGACGTCATTGGTAATTGCAGAACACGACAACGCCACCATCCGTGGCGCCACGCTCAACACCGTCACCGCAGCTGTTCAGTGCGGTGGCGAGGTGCATGTGTTGGTGGCGGGGCACAACGCCGGGGCTGCTGCGGCCGCTGCGGCCACCATCGCGGGTGTCGCCAAAGTCATCCACGTTGAGGGAGAAGGTTTCGCCCACGGATTGGCTGAGAATGTCTCGGCCCAGGTGTTGGCCATCGCTTCAAACTACAGCCACATCCTTTTCCCCGCTACTGCGGCCGGCAAAAACGTGGCGCCGCGCGTCGCCGCCAAGCTCGACGTCGCCCAGATTTCCGATATCTCCAAGATTGACAGCCCCGACACCTTCGAGCGCCCTATCTACGCCGGCAACGCGATTGCGATTGTGCAGAGCCTGGACGCCACCAAAGTCATCACCGTGCGCACCACCGGGTTTGACCCGGCAGCCACTGGCGGCGCGCCCGTGGCTATAGAAACTGCAGCCGCGGTGGCGGCCAGCGCCAAAGCCAGCTACGTGGGCAGTGAAATCGCTAAAAACGACCGACCGGAGTTGACCGCCGCCAAAATCATCGTCTCAGGCGGCCGCGCGTTGGGCTCCAACGAAAAATTCATGGCTGTCATGACGCCGCTGGCCGACAAGCTCGGCGCCGGCATGGGCGCCTCCCGCGCGGCGGTGGACGCGGGTTACGCGCCGAACGACTGGCAGGTCGGCCAGACCGGCAAGATCGTCGCGCCCCAGCTGTACATCGCCTGCGGCATCAGCGGCGCCATCCAGCACCTGGCCGGTATGAAAGACAGCAAGGTCATTGTCTGCATCAACAAAGACGAAGAAGCGCCGATATTCAGCGTGGCCGACTACGGCTTGGTCGCGGATTTGTTTGTGGCGGTGCCGGAGTTGGTGGCCGCGCTTTGATTTCGTCCGTTCTGACCAAGCCGGAATGGTGGCATGGAGATTTGAAATGACCTACAAAGCCCCCCTCAAAGACATGCTGTTCAATATTCAGCATCTCGCACACATTGACGAAATTGCCAAAATTCCGGGTTTTGAAGACGCGGGATTCGAAACGGCCCAGGCGGTTCTGGAAGAGGCGGCCAAATTCAACGAAGGCGTTTTGTCGCCCTTGAATTGGGAAGGCGACAAGAATCCGTCCAGCTGGAAAGACGGCGTGGTCACCACGTCGGCTGGCTTCAAGGAGGCCTTCAAGCAATTCGCCGAGGGCGGCTGGCAGGGTTTGCAGCACCCGGCCGAGTTTGGCGGCCAGGGTTTGCCCAAAACCATAGGCGCCGCGTGTATTGAAATGGTCAACAGCGCCAACATGAGTTTTGCGCTGTGCCCATTGTTGTCCGACGGTGCCATCGAGGCCCTGTTGACGGCAGGCACTGACGAGCTCAAAGCCACCTACCTGGAAAAACTCGTGAGCGGGCAATGGACCGGCACCATGAACCTCACCGAGCCGCAAGCTGGCTCGGATCTGGCGATGGTGCGAAGCCGCGCCGAGCCCCAGCCGGACGGCACGTACAAGGTTTTCGGCACCAAAATTTTCATCACCTACGGCGAACACGACATGGCCGAGAACATCGTGCACCTGGTGCTGGCCCGTGTGGTTGGCGCGCCCGAAGGTGTGAAAGGCATCAGCCTTTTTGTGGTGCCGAAATTCATGGTCGGCAAGGATGGCGCGCTGGGTGCGCGCAATGACGTGCACTGTGTGAGCATCGAACACAAGCTGGGCATCAAGGCGTCACCCACGGCCGTTTTGCAATACGGCGACCACGGCGGCGCCGTTGGTTACATCGTTGGCCAGGAAAACCGCGGCCTGGAATACATGTTCATCATGATGAACGCGGCGCGTTACGCGGTGGGCATGCAGGGCATTGCCGTTGCCGAGCGCGCTTACCAGAAGGCCGCCAGCTTCGCGCGGGACCGCGTGCAAAGCCGCCCGGTTGACGGCTCGATGAACGTGAGCGCGCCCATCATCCACCACCCCGACGTGCGCCGCATGCTGATGACCATGCGCGCCTACACCGAAGGTTGCCGCGCCATGGCCAGCACGGCGGCGGCGGCGTATGACGCGGCGCACCACCACCCGGATGCGGATGTGCGCAAACAAAACGCGGCGTTTTACGAATTCATGGTGCCACTCGTCAAAGGCTACAGCACCGAGATGAGCCTTGAAGTCGCGTCCCTGGGTGTGCAGGTGCATGGCGGCATGGGTTTCATCGAAGAAACCGGCGCAGCGCAGTATTTGCGCGACGCCAAAATTTTGACGATCTACGAAGGCACCACCGCCATCCAGGCCAATGACCTGGTGGGCCGCAAGACAGCCCGTGACGGCGGCCAGACGGCCTTGGCCATCGCCAAACAAGTCGAAGCGACGATTGCCGAATTGAAGGCCAATGGATCCGCAGACGCCCTGGCCGTGGCCAAGCGCCTGGACGCTGCCCGGCTCGCTTATGTGGACGTGGTGAACTTTGTGGCAGGCAACACAAAGGCCTCACCCAACGCGGTGTTCGCCGGCAGCGTGCCTTACTTGATGCTGGCCGGCAATTTGATGGCCGGCTGGCAACTGGCGCGCGCGCTCCTGGTGGCGCAGGCGCAAATCAAGGCCGGTGTTGACGTGGCTTTCATGCAGGCCAAAATCATCACAGCTCGTTTCTACGCCGACCACCTGCTCAGCAAGGCGCCGGGTGTGCGCGACAGTATTGTCGAAGGTGCAGACAGCGTCACCGCCATGGCGCTCGACGCCTTTTGATCAACTATCACCAAGTCTTTTCAACCCGCATTTTTTGGGAGATTTCATGTCACGTTTGCCCGGCGCCCTGAACAGCCTGCCTCTGCCCATCATTGGCTCGCCGATGTTCATCGTGAGCACTCCCAAGCTGGTGATCGCCCAGTGCATCGCGGGTGTGGTGGGTTCCATGCCGGCACTCAACGCGCGCCCGCAGGAGCAGCTCGAAGAGTGGCTGATTGAAATCACCGAAACCCTGGCCGCCTACAACGAAGCCCATGCCGCCAACCCGGCGGCGCCTTTCGCCATCAACCAGATCGTGCATAAAAGCAATGACCGGCTTGAGCACGACATGGCGATGTGCGTGAAATACAAGGTGCCAATCATCATCACCAGCCTGGGCGCGCGGGAAGACATCAATGCCGCAGCGCACAGCTACGGCGGTGTCGTGCTGCACGACGTCATCAACAACAAACACGCCCGAAAAGCGATTGAAAAGGGCGCCGACGGCCTCATCGCCGTGGCGGCAGGTGCTGGCGGCCACGCGGGCGTGAAGAGCCCGTTTGCGCTGGTGCAGGAAATCCGCGAGTGGTTTGACGGCCCGATTGCGCTCTCCGGCGCCATCTCCACCGGCGACGCGGTGCTGGCCGCGCAGGCGATGGGGGCTGACTTTGGTTACATCGGCTCGGCCTTCATCGCCACCGAAGAAGCCCGCGCCACCGACGCCTACAAGCAGGCGATTGTGGACGGCAACTCCGACGACATCATTTACAGCAGCCTCTTCACCGGCGTGCACGGCAACTACATTGCGCAGAGCATCCGCAACGCCGGCCTGGACCCCGACAACCTGCCCAGCAGCGACCCCAGCAAGATGAATTTCGGCAGCGACAAAACCAAGGCCTGGAAAGACATCTGGGGCTGCGGCCAGGGCATTGGCGTGGTGGACAAGGTGGTAACCACCGCCGAGTTCGTAGCGCGCCTCAAGCGCGAATACCTCGCGGCGCGCGCACGGGTGTCCGAGCGGGATTACGCGTTTGCCTGACATCCTGGCCTGGGCACTGGCCTTATTGGCTGTGCTGAACCTGGGCGTTTTGTTGTGGGTGGCGCTGCGCCGCCCGGCCAACACCGGCGAGCAGGAAGCACGCCAGAAAAACGAGGCCGCGCTGACCGCATTGCAAGCTGCCAATGAGCGCCTTGAGCGTGAACTGCGCCGCGAAATCACCGAAACCTCGCGCGGTGGGCGGCAGGAACTGACGCAATCCTTCGCGGCCTTCCAGCAAACACTCGTCGCCCAAGGCTCGGAAGCCACGCGCACGCAAAACGCGCAGATCGACGCCTTTGGGCAGCAATTGGCGCTGTTGCAAAAAACGCTCTCCGACACCCTGAACAACCAGTTAACCGGCCTGAGTGAATCCAACGCGCGGCGCATGAACGAGGTGCGCGAAACGCTGGAGAAACAGCTTGCGCAACTGCAATCGACCAATGCCGCCAAGCTCGACGAGATGCGCGCCACGGTCGACGAAAAACTGCAAGCCACGCTGCAAACCCGCCTGGGTGAGAGTTTCAAGCAGGTAGCCGACCGGCTCGAGCAGGTGCACAAGGGCCTGGGCGAAATGCAGACACTCGCGCAAGGCGTGGGCGATCTGAAACACCTCTTGACCAACGTGAAGACCCGCGGCATTTTTGGTGAGGCACAACTCGCCGCGCTGCTCGAGCAGGTCTTCGTGCCCGACCAATACGCGGCGCAAACCGCCACGCGCCCTGGCAGCAAAAACGTGGTCGATTTCGCCATCAAGCTGCCCGGCAAATCCGACGACGGCCAGCCACTGTGGTTGCCCATTGACGCGAAGTTCCCCAATGAAGACTACGAGCGTCTGCTCGACGCGCAAGGGCGCGCCGACGTGCTGGCGACGGAAGCGGCAGGCAAGGCGCTGGAGCTGCGCATCCGCCTGGAGGCCAAATCAATTGCCGAAAAATACATCGAGCCGCCGTTCACTACCGATTTCGCCATCCTGTTTTTGCCCACCGAAGGCCTGTACGCCGAAGTGCTGCGCCGCCCCGGTTTGATGGAAGCCCTGCAGCGCGACCACCGCATCACCCTGGCCGGGCCGACCACCCTGTTGGCCATGTTGAGCTCCTTGCAAATGGGCTTCAGAACCCTGGCATTGGAGAAACGATCGTCAGAAGTCTGGCAGGTGCTTGGCGCCGTGAAAACCGAATTTGGCAAGTTTGGCGACGTGTTGGCTCGGGTGAAAACGCAGGCGCAAACGGTGCTCAACACCATTGA
>JANMMR010000313.1:0-3156 GCA_031373455.1 Rhodoferax sp. | reverse complement strand
GGAGTGGCTGGGCCTGCATTACCCACAGCGCGCTGCGCGGGTGATGGCGCGGGTGCGCGAGCTGCACCACATTGATGGCTCTTCTGCAGCGCGCGGCAAAGTCTACGACGCCAGCTGGAGCACCCGCATGAAGGGGCAAGGCGTGTGGGCCAATTTGATCAAACAGCGCTTCGAGAAAACCTGCGCCCGGCTGGGCTTCAACCGGGAGCGTGTGCCGCACGATCTGAGTCGCTTCGATGCGGGGCCGCTCAGCGAGCAGATGTCGGGGCAGGCGAGTTTGTTTTGAGCCGGAAAGCGAGTTCCGAGCGATCGCTCAGGGCTTGGGCAGCAGCCGCAAAATCGCCATGGGGTCCAGCGGCGACGGCAGGTTGTGGCTGAACCGGCCATCGAGCGCCGCCAGCAAACCCAGTGAGGCGACCACCAAAAGAACGATCAGCAACAGGCGCTGCACAAACGGAATGCGCCGGATGCGCCCGCGCCAGATCAACACGGCCGGTATCAGCGCCACCACCACCAGCGTGGCCACACACGGCCAGCTTTGCAGGCGCGACCAGTTATCGCTTTTGAGGTAAAACGCCAGCAGGTCGCCGGGCGACAGCGCCACGGCCTCGCCCGCCGCGCGTTGCAGCCACATGGCGCAACTGCCCAGGGCCGCCCACGCCAGCAGCAGCGTGATGGCCAGCTTGAGCGACCAGCGCCAGCCAAAAAGTGCCAGCCACAGCAGCGCGCCCAGAGCGAGTTGTGCGGCCAATGCTGCAGCCAGTGCCACAGCCATTGCAGGGTGGGTTGCGCCGGGCTCGCCCAGCAGCAGGGTTTGCCACAGCGGCCAATGGCCGGCGGTGCCAATCCACACCGCCACACCGAGCATCACCCACAGCGGGTGCAGCGAGGTGCGGTGCGAAAGCGGCGATTGAAACACCGATTCAGCGAATTCCGTGACGCGAAACAGTTTGACGTTGGCCATGGCGGTCTGGTGTGAACTCTGCAATTGTTGCAGATTTAGACCATGCTGCGTAACAGATTGCAGCTAGCAAAGTGGTAGCGGCGCTACAGTTTGGCGCTAATCACCCTTGCCAAACCAGGCGAGCAGTTGCTGCGCCACCTGCGGGCTGTTGAGCAGCGCCATGTGGCTGGTGTTGTAAAGAATGCGCTGCCGGTCTTTGTGAAAGGCAAGCGTGCGGTGAGCCTCGCCATGTTGGCCCAGCGCGCTGGGCAGGGGCACCAGGCCGTCGCCCAGCAGGCGCTCGGCAAGCGCGCCGCGCTGGCTGGCCAGTGTGGCAGCGATGGTGAAGCTCGCTACGCGCTCTGGGAACGGCAATGGCACAGGCACGCGGGCGTCGGGCTGTTTGCGAAAGCGGTCGTGGCCCTGCCAGTCGTCGTCCAGCACGTGGCCGTAACGCAGGTCGGTGATGCCGGCGCTGCGCAACTGGGCCAGTTTGCCAAAGGGCCGCGAATACGGCGTGCTGCCCAGGATCACGTCGACCCAATTGCCGGCGCGCTCCAGCGGCGCGCCGTGGTGCGGTGTGCCCAGGAAGGCGATGTTTTTGAGGTGCGGCAGCCAGGCGGCCTGCTCTTCGGTGGCGCAGTGCACGGCGCTGCGCACCAGCAGGCCGCCCATGCTGTGGGCGACCACGGAGAGCTCGGTCACGGGCACCGGCCAATCTGCCACCAGTTGCGCCAGCTGGCGCGAAAGTTCGCGGCCGTTTTGCGAGGTATGCAGGCCGGTGTTGTAGCGCAGGTAAACCGGCGTGTAGCCCAGTGCTTGGGCGAGGGCTGTGCCGTGATCGCCTGGCGCTGGAGAAGAAGGTGGTGACGCTGATGACGCTGACAGCGCTGATTGCGCGGCGCTTGCCGGCGGCGCCAATTTCCACTGCAAGTCGTTCATGCACAGGCCGTGGGCCAGCAGCAGGATTTTGCCGGTCACGGCAGTTTCACCAATTTCAGCAGACTCAGGTAAGCGCCGCAGGCGCATCGGCGTGGCCAGCGGATTGCCGCTGGCAGCCAGGCGGTCGCCGATCACGCCATTCAGGGCGGCCAGCACGGCTTCGCGCTGTGGCGATTCGGCTGCGGTGTGGTCGGCAGCGTCAAACAGGGGCTGGAGTTTGGCCAGTGCGGCGGTCACGCCACGGCCGGCGAGCTGGGTTGCGCCACGCACAGCGCTGTACACCAAGCCTGTGATGCCGCTGGTTTTACCCGGTGATGGGCCCTGCCGAACGCCCAAGGTGCCCAAAACCGACTGGTGCACGCCTTCGGCCATGTTGGCAATTCCCAGCGTGGCCTGCGTCGCCAAGTGGGCGATGGCCGCGGCGTCTGCGGCGCGCAGGTGGCGCGGGCGGGCAGCCTTTAGCTGAACAGGTTTTTCAGGCGGTCGGTCCATGAATCGCCCGAGGGCATGTGTTTGCCGCCGCCTTTTTTAAGGGATTCGTCCAGCTCTTTGAGCAGCTTGCGCTGGTGCTCGGTGAGTTTCACCGGCGTCTCCACGGTGATGTGGCAATACAGGTCGCCCGGGTAACTGGCGCGCACGCCCTTGATGCCTTTGCCGCGCAGGCGGAACTGCTTGCCGGTTTGGGTGCCTTCGGGGATGTCTATCGCGGCTTTTCCCGCGAGTGTGGGCACGTCGATCTCGCCGCCCAGCGCAGCGGTGACGATGCTGATGGGCACGGCGCAGTGGATGTCGTCGCCGTCGCGCTCGAAGATGTCGTGTTTCTTGAGCCGGATCTCGATGTACAGGTCGCCCGGCGGGCCGCCATTGGTGCCTGGCTCGCCGTTGCCGGTGGAACGGATGCGCATGCCGCCGTCAATGCCGGCCGGGATTTTGACTTCCAGCGTTTTTTGCTTTTTGATCTTGCCCTGGCCGTGGCAGGTGGCGCAAGGCTCGGGGATGATCTTGCCCGCGCCACGGCAGGTGGGGCAGGTTTGCTGCACGCTGAAGAAACCCTGGCGCATCTGCACCTGGCCCTGGCCGCCGCAAGTGCCGCAGGTTTTGGCCGAGGTGCCGGGTTTGGCGCCGCTACCTTTACAGGGCTCGCAGGCTTCCCAGCTCGGGATGCGGATTTGCGCGTCTTTGCCGTTGGCCGCTTCTTCCAGCGTGATCTCCATGGCGTAACTCAAGTCGCCACCGCGGAAGACCTGGCGCCCGCCGCCACCGGCGCGCCC
>JANMMR010000272.1:0-1900 GCA_031373455.1 Rhodoferax sp. | reverse complement strand
TCCCTGAAATCAGGCGGCGCGGGCCACCGGCGGGCTGCATTCCCGACACAGCATCTGGGCCAGACGGTGCAGCGACTGCCAGGGGTTGGCCGGCCAATCCGGCTGCTTCAAACCCTTGACGATGCCGTCCACCTGGTGCGCGGCGTGTAGCAGGCGCAACACGGCGGCGTCGGTCAGGCGCGGCAACACCCGTTCGAACAAACGTTCTTTGACGCCCCAGATGCGCTGTTCGCGCAGCGCCATCGGCAAGGGCCGGCCTTGCGCCATCGCGTCCTTCACCCGTTTGAGCGCGCGGATGTCTTCGGAAATGGCCCAATGCACCAGCACCTCGGCCTCACCCTCGGCCTGCAAACCGTCAAGCATGCGCTGCACCCGCAGTGACTGCCCGGCCAGCACCGCTTCGGAGAGTTTGAAGACGTCGTAACGCGCGACGTTCAGCACGGCGCTTTCCACCTGCTCAAAACCCAGAACCGCGGGTGTGCCATACAACAAAAGCAGTTTCTGCACCTCCTGGTGGGCTGCCAGCAGGTTGCCTTCAACCCTGTCGGCAAAAAACTGCAGCGTGCGCTGGCCTTCTTCGCCCTCAGCCACACGCTGGCCATTGGCCGCCAAGCGCTGGGCGATCCATTGCGGCAGGGCGTTGCGCAGCACCGGCTCCACCGCCAGCGTGACGCCATGGGCCTCCAGCGCGGTGAACCAGCCGCTGGTTTTGCTCATTTTGTCGAGCCGGGGCAGCATCACCAGGGTGAGTGTGCTGTCGTTGCCGTCGGCCAGCTCGGCGATCTGCTGCAGGGCGACGCTGCCGTCCTTGCCGGGTTTGCCCGAGGGAATCCTCAGCTCGACGATTTGTTTGTCGGCAAAGAGCGAGAGCGAGCCGCCGGCCGCCAGCACCTCGCTCCAGTCAAAATGCGCGCCGGCCACAGTGTAGGAGGAGCGCTCGGTGTAACCCTGGGCGCGGGCGTGGGCGCGCAGGGTGTCTGCCGCCTCCTGGATCAGCAGTGGCTCGTCGCCATGCAGGGTGTAGAGACTCTTCAAGCCCCGCGCCAAGTGGCCGGCGAGCTGGTTGGTGGGGATTTGCATCAGGGCGCGTTCCGTGGTCAGGGCACGGACTGCACCGCCGCCAGCCGGCGCATCAGCTGCTGGACGATGTCGTTTTGCATGTCGCGGTAGAGCAGGCCTTCTTCGGCCTCCTTGGCCAGCACCGCCGACTCGTTGAAGCTGATGTCGCGCTGCTGCAGGATTTCGGTGTCGGCAATCAGCTCGCGGCCGCCCGCGCCGCGCAGGCGAAACCGCACCCGGATGCGCAGCTGGAATTCACGCACCTGGCCCGACGCGTTCACGCCCACCACGGTTTTTTCGCGTTGCTCGTTCAGGATGTCCATCGTGACGTGTTTGGCGCCCACTGCCTGGCCGGCCGGCGGCTCGCGCACCCGCTCACCGAGCGCACGGCGCAAATCGGCCGCCACCGCACCGCCCTGCGGCGCCAGCACCGAAATCGTCTCGAAACCGAAATTTTGCTCGCCCCGCAGCTTGAAGCCACAGCCCACCAGCAAGCCGCCCGCCATCACCACCGACCCAACAGTCAAGCAGCGTCTGCGCATCAGATTGGCCACAACGGCATGTTTTTGCGCAGGGCCGCCCCAAGCAAAAGTGCGGCCCCCTCGGGGGGCAGAGAGCCACACGAAGTGGGCGAACGTGGGGGCGACATCAAATGACGACGTTGACGAGCCGCCCCGGCACCACGATCACGCGTTTGACGGGGCCCGCGCCAATCTGCTTTTGCACCATTTCGTTGGCAATGGCGGTTTTTTCAATCAGGATTTTGGAGGCGTCCGCCGGGATCAGGATCGAGCCGCGCAATTTGCCGTTGATCTGCAGCATCAGTTCGATCTCGTCCTGC
>JANMMR010000269.1:0-2971 GCA_031373455.1 Rhodoferax sp. | reverse complement strand
CAGCCCGACTGGGGCAGTCTGCAGATCAGTTACAGCGGCCCGCAGATCGAGCAAGGCGGCCTGTTGCAGTACATCGTGAGTTTCCGCAACCACAACGAGTTCCACGAGCAATGTGTGGAGCGCATCTTCATGGACATCTGGACGCGCTGCAAACCGGTGAAGCTGGCCGTTTACGCGCGTTACACGCGCCGGGGCGGGCTGGACATCAACCCGTTTCGCACCAGCTACCCGCAGGCGCTGCCCAAAAACATCCGCACGGCCCGGCAATAGCCATAATGCTTAAGCTCCTCTCACACGCCACACTGCGCCAGATGCTGACGGTGCCCTACGTGGTGCTCGTTCTGGTGACCGCGCTGGTGATCGGCTGGTTGTCGTACAGCGCCGGCAGCGACGCGGTGGACACTTTGTCGGATCGGGTTTTGTCCGAAACCGTGAGCCGCATCGCGCAGGCGGTTGAGAAACATGTGTCGGGCTCTGAGGCCGTGCTGGAAACAGCCTTTCCAGCCGATTTGCCGGCGCCCGGCTCCGTCAAGACCGATCTGGACGCTCTGCGGACGCGATTTTGGTTGGCCACGTCCATCCATCTGGATCCCAACAACTACGCCTACTACGGCAATCGCCATGGCCATTTCCTGGGCTTGTGGCGTTACTCGGAAACCGAAGCCGAACTGCGCTTGCGCACCGAGCCGGATACGCCGCGCTCCATTTACCGCTTTTCCAAACTGCACGGCGAACTCAAAGACCCGGTGCTGGAAGGCAGAAACTTCGATCCGCGTGAGCGGCCCTGGTACAAAGCCGGGCAGGGCGTGACCACCCAAACGTGGACATCGATCTATATCGATTTCAAAACCTTGCAACTGGTGGGCACCCGCGCCCGGCGGGTCAACAATGCGGCCGGCGATTTTGAAGGTGTGGTGGCCACCGACCTTTCATTGCACCACCTCGATGATTTTCTCAAGCGCCTGAAGCTCAGCCCCAACGCCATCGCCTTCATCGTGGAGCAAGACGGGAACCTGGTGGCCACATCGCGCGGGCCGCACTTGCGCAAAGGTGTGGGTGAAGACAACACCCGGCTCAATGCAACGGCCAGCGAAGACCCGATGATCAAAACGTCCTACGACACGGTACGAACATTGGCTGGGCAAATCGAACCCTTGCCAGATCAACGCGGCAATCCTGATAAAAGCGTCAAGCCAGGCTCGGCAGGCGATGACCCCCGCACCAGCTATTTCACCGGACCCACCGGCCAGACGGTGCAGGCCGGTTACGCCCGCCTGCGTGATCGGGCCGGGCTCGATTGGTTGGTTGTGGTGGCCGTGCCGCGCGAAGATTTCATGTACAAAGTGACCGACAACGTGCGGCGTACCGTCTGGATGGCGCTATTGGCCTGTGTACTGATCGCCCTGACAGGGTTTGGCGTGCTCAGCCTGATTGCCGCCGACCTGCGGCGCCTGGCCGAGGCGGCCCGCGCGATGGGTGAGGGCGGCGTGGCTGGCCGGATCGCGGTTGAGCGCAACGATGAAATCGGCGCCCTGGCGCGCACGTTCAACGACATGCAAACCCAGCTCTTCACGGACCGCCTCACCGGTATTGCCAACCGGGAAGGGATCGTGCGGCGCATTGAAGACCGCATCATCCGCCAGCGCCGCCGCGGCGACAGCCGGCCGTTTGCCGTGTTGTTCATTGACTTGAACGGGTTCAAGAAAATCAATGACCAGCTCGGCCACGACGCAGGCGACCAGGTCTTGATCGAGTTGGCGCAGCGGCTGGCCGGCGCCGTGCGCGAGGGCGACTTGGCCGCCCGTTACGGTGGCGACGAGTTTGTGGTGTTGATCGAAAACGTCGACAGCCTCAAAGACGCCGAGCGCGCGCGTGCGCAGCTGGAGACCCAACTCGCGCTGCCGCTCAAATCGTTGAGCGCCCTGGCACCTGACCCGGCGGCATTTTCTGCGGGCGCTTCCATCGGCATTGCGCTGTGCCCGCTGCATGGGGCCGACCTTCAAAGCCTGCTTAAACGTGCTGACGACGACATGTACCAACGCAAGCAAGCCTCGCCGGCCGCGTCACGGGCCTTGAGTCTTTGAACACTTGAGTTTGCAGGCCCCCTGCAGCCGGGCGGCCCGCGCTCAGGCTTTCAGGCCAATGTCGTTGAAGCGATGGAGGTCGGGCAGGTCGGCAAAGCTGCCTGCGCGTTTTTCCTTCATCGCCGTAACAGACTCCGTCACGTTGGCGTTGCTCCAGACCGCGCCTTGCACCCAACCCATCTGCTGCAACGCCTGGTCGACGGTGTGGTCGCGCGCGTAGTGCACGACCTGCTTGGTGCCCCAGATCGCAACGGGCGGTTTGGCGGCTATTTCCCGCGCGCATTGCAGGGCCGCTTGCAGCATCGCCGCGTGGGACTCAAACACCTCGTTCACCAGGCCACACGCCAGCGCGCGGCTGGCCGGAAAACGCCGCCCGGTGTAGGCCAGCTCTTTCACAATGCCCAGCGGAATCAGCTTGGGCAGGCGCTGCAAGGTGCCCACGTCGGCCACGAGGCCAATGTTGATCTCCTGGATGCAAAAAAAAAGCGTCGGCCGTGGCGTAGCGAATGCAGCAAGCGGTGACAAAATCCACCCCGCCGCCGATGCAGCCACCCTGGATCGCCACGATCACCGGAATGCGCAGCTTCTCCAGTTTGGTGAAGGTGGCCTGGATGTCCAGCAGGTTGCCGTGAATTGCCGCGCGGCCTTCGGCGGTTTTTTCATTCATCATTCCCTCGCCGCCAAAAGTCTCCAGGGCCATGCCGGCGCTGAAATGTTTGCCGGTGCTCGATATGAGCAACACGCGTGCATCGCCGGTCTTGTTGACCCAGGTCAGGGCCGCATCCAGCTCGCGCCAGAACAGGGGGTGCATGGTGTTGAGCGCCTCGGGCCTGTTGAGCACCAGGTGCGCGATGTGCGCGTTGAGCGAGAGTGAGAAACAGGTCAGG
>JANMMR010000224.1:0-9247 GCA_031373455.1 Rhodoferax sp. | reverse complement strand
GGGTGGAAAGGAATGCCGTCGAGCGGGATGCCGGTCTTCGGGTCTTTCTTGGCCTTGATCTCGACACCGTCGGGGTTGTTCGAACCCACGTCGTGCAGCGCCAGCAGGTGCGCCACCACCAGGCCCAGCAGCACCAGCGGCACGGCGATCACGTGGAAAGCGAAGAAGCGGTTCAGCGTGGCGTCGCCCACCACGTAGTCGCCGCGGATCAACAAAGCAAGGTCAGGGCCGATGAACGGAATCGCGGCAAACAGGTTCACGATGACTTGGGCGCCCCAGGAGCTCATCTGGCCCCAAGGCAGCAGATAACCCATGAAGGCTTCGGCCATCAGGCACAGGAAAATGGCGCAGCCAAAGACCCAGACCAGTTCACGCGGCTTTCTGTAGCTGCCATAAATGAGGCCACGGAACATGTGCAGGTAAACCACGACGAAGAACGCCGAGGCGCCGGTGGAGTGCATGTAACGCACGAGCCAACCCCAGGGCACGTCGCGCATGATGTATTCGACCGAGCCGAACGCCAGGGCGGCATCGGGCTTGTAGTGCATCGTCAAAAAGATGCCGGTGACGATCTGGATCACCAGCACCAACAGCGAAAGGGAACCAAAGATGTACCAGAAATTGAAATTTTTCGGAGCGTAATACTCCGACATGTGCACCTTGTAGGCGTCAAACGCCGTGGGGAAGCGGTTCTCGAACCAGTTGGTGACTTTGGCAGTCACCGCAGCATTGGGGGAGATTTCTTTGAAGTCAGCCATGGTCTGTGCTTTCAGGCCTTTTTGTCTTCGCCAATGAGCAGGCGGTTGTCCGAGAGGAACATGTGAGGTGGCACTTCGAGGTTGTCTGGCGCGGGTTTGTTCTTGTAAACGCGGCCGGCCATGTCAAAGGTGGAGCCATGGCAGGGGCACAGGTAGCCGCCTTGCCAGTCGTCGGGCAAAGAGGGCTGCGCGCCCATCTGGAACTTGTCGGAGGGGCTGCAACCCAGGTGCGAGCAGATGCCCACGGCGACAAAAATTTCAGGCTTGATGGAGCGGCCTTCGTTGCGCGCGTAAGGCGGCGTGAGCTCGCCGGGGTTGCGCAGTGATTTTGGATCAGCCAGCTGGTTGTCAACCTTGGTCAGGGTGGCCAGTTGCTCGGGTGTGCGTTTGACGATCCAGACAGGTTTGCCGCGCCATTCGCGGACGATTTTTTCGCCTGGTTTGAGATCGGAAATATCGACTTCAACGGCGGCGCCAGCGGCTTTGGCGCGTTCGGAAGGGGTAAAACTGCTGACAAAAGGCACGGCCACAAAACCGGCGCCCACAGCGCCGGCGCAGCTCGATGCGATCAACCAAGTCCGTTTGCTGGCGTCAATGTGGCCGTCGCCAACCAGGGATTCACTCATGGGATTCCTCAAAAAGATGTCACGAAATGTCGATTTGGGTCGATGGTCTAGGGGTCAACCCGGCATTGTAGCTGAGCGAAACGCGGTTTTTGGCTGCCAATTCGGGGCTTGACACGCGGCGTTTCGCGGCGATACTCCCCATCGCTTTAATCAACTGAGGAGATTTAAATGGGAATGATGCAGGAATTCAAAGACTTCGCGCTCAAGGGCAATGTGATGGACCTGGCTGTGGGTGTGATCATCGGCGGCGCATTCGGGAAAATCGTCGACTCCATCGTGGGTGACCTGATCATGCCGATCGTCGGCAAAATCTTTGGTGGCCTGAACTTCTCGGAGATGTACATCATGCTCGCGCCACCGGCCAAAGCGGTGGAAGGGGCGACGAGTTACGCCACCCTCAAAGCGGCCGGCGCCAACCTGTTCGCCTATGGCAACTTCATCACCATTTTGGTCAACTTCGCCATCCTGGCCTTCATCATCTTCATGATGGTCAAACAGATGAACAAAATGAAAAAAGAAGCCGCCCCGGCCATTCCCGCTGCCACACCGGAAGATGTGGTGCTGTTGCGCGAGATTCGCGACTCCCTGAAGAAATAATCGACTTGGGGCGGTCAACCCGCCCGGTCGAGCGCGCCCGCACAGGCCACTGTGGCGGGCGTTTTTACGTGCTGGCCAAAGTGGCCAGCGATTTGGCAACGCGGATAGCTTCGATCAAACTCGAGGCGTCCGCGACACCCTGGCCGGCAATGTCAAACGCCGTGCCGTGATCGGGACTGGTGCGCACCAGAGCCTTGCCGTCTCGGCCCCGCAGCCCCAGCGTCACGTTCACGCCCTTCTCCACGCCCAGGTATTTCACCGGGATCAGCCCCTGGTCGTGGTACATCGCCACCACCACGTCAAATTCGCCCGGTTTTGCGGCGCTGGCGCGTGCGCGCATGAAGACGGTGTCGGGCGCAAACGGCCCGCGCGCGTCGATGCCCTCCTGGCGCGCCTGGGCGATCGCCGGCGTGATCACCGTGATTTCTTCGCGGCCAAAGAGCCCGCCCTCACCTGCGTGCGGGTTCAGCCCGGCCACGCCGATGCGCGGCGCGCGGCCCAGAATCCCGCGCAATGAGGTGTCAGCAATTCGCAAGGTTTGCAACACATTGTCAAAATCCACGGCTTTGATCGCGTCCAGCAGCGCGACATGGATGCTCACCATCACCACCCGCAGCTCGTCATTAGCCAGCATCATGCGAACCGGCATCGCCCCAACGGCTTGGCCCGCGTGTGCCGCCGCCAGCGCCTGCAGCATCTCGGTGTGGCCCGGAAAGCTGGAATGCGGCAGGCCCGCGGCCGATAGCGCCTCTTTGTGCAGCGGCGCCGTCACCAAGGCGGCAATTTCGCCCTTCAAGGCCGCGTTGGCGGCCCAAACCACACACTGCGCGGCCAATCTGCCGGCTTGCGCGCTGATTTCGCCCATCGGCACCAAAGCGAGCGGCGGCTGCACTTGCAACACGGGAATGCAGCGCGGCGGCATGGTCAGCGCCTCCTGCGGCGATTCGATCTGCGCCACCGGTAGCGCAATGTGCCCGGCGCTGATGAAACCGACCGCCCGGCGCACCGTGGCCACGTCACCCGCGACAAAACAGCCGCGCGTGACCTCGGGCGCATCGCGAAACGCCTTGGCAATGGTCTCCGGCCCGATGCCGGCCGGGTCACCCAAGGTGATGGCAAGTGGCTTCATGCAGGGTTGTCGATGTCGATGAACTCGTGCGCCAAACCCAGATTTTCGGCCACATGCCCCGCCACTGCCGGCGCGCCATACCGCTCGGTGGCGTGGTGCCCGCAGGCCAGAAAGGCCACCCCCGACTCGCGCGCGTAATGCGCCTGCGGCTCAGAAATTTCGCCGGTGATGAAGGCGTCTGCCCCGGCGGCAATCGCGGCCTCAAAATAGTCCTGCGCGCCGCCCGTGCACCAGGCGATTTTCTTGATCGGCTTGTCGGGCACGTCCACCAGCGCCACGGGCCGCTTCAGCACCCGCTCGACGTGGTTGGCCAGGCTCTGCGCCTTGGCAAAGTTGCGGCCGTCCAGGCGCGCGCCGATGAAGCCCAGCGCCTGCTCGCCAAAACGCCCGGCATCACCGTCAAAGGCCTGCAGGCCCAGTTGCGCAGCCAATTGCGCGTTGTTGCCCAGTTCGGCGTGGGCGTCCAGCGGCAAATGGTAGGCAAAAAGGTTGATCTCGTGGGCCAGCAGGAGCGATAGCCGCTGCTTCATCCAGCCGGTCACGCGCCCGTCTTGCCCACGCCAGAACAGGCCGTGGTGCACAAAAACCGCGTCGGCCTGCGCCTCGATGGCCGCTTCGATCAAAGCCCGGCTGGCCGTGACACCCGAGACGATTTTGCGGATGGGCTCCTTGCCCTCGACCTGCAGGCCATTGGGGCCGTAGTCCCTGAAACGCGCGGGTTGCAGCAGGGTGTCAAAGGCCTGGAGGAGATCGGTTCGGGTCGCCATGGTGACGCGATTGTCGCCCAGCGACGGGGCGCGCCGGCGTGCCTTGGCTCGGTTTTGGCGGGGACCAGATTGCTACTACTTATATAGCAAACTATTCATATTATCCGTGACTTCATGCCCTATTTTTCTTAAATTTCTGGAAAATGGGAGAAATAATGGTCGATAAACCCCAAATTGGGTATGGTTGGACAAAGTTTCTGTTGAAACGCCGAATTCAAGCCGGTCGCCGCAAAACCCGCGTTGGGTCAAGGCGCTTGCAATTCACCCAGCCGCCCTACAATTTGTGCCATGAAACGACTCTGGCTTGTGTTCTCCCAGGCCGCCACGGTGCTGCTGGCGGCTTATTTTGTGGTGGCCACGCTCCAACCCGGCTGGCTTGGGCGCAGCGCGGGGCCGGGCGGCACCGTCAGCGTGATCGAGGCGCCAGCGGCGGCGGTGGGCAGCGTGCCGGCCAGCAGCTTCCGCCTGGCCGCGCAAAAAGCCTCGCCCGCCGTGGTCAGCATCAACACCAGCAAAAACGCCCGGCGCGACCCGCGTTCGAACGACCCGTGGTTCAAGTTTTTCTTCGGCGAGCAGGGCAACCAGCCGCAAAGCGGTCTGGGCAGCGGCGTGATCGTGAGCAGCAGTGGCTACATCCTGACCAACAACCATGTGGTTGAGGGCGCCGATGAAATCGAAGTGGTGCTCAACGACGCCCGCCACACCATCGCCAAGGTGATCGGTACCGACCCGGACAGCGACCTGGCGGTGCTGAAAATCGAGCTCGACCGCCTGCCCGTGATCGTGCTGGGCAATTCGGATGCCCTGCAGGTGGGCGACCAGGTGCTCGCCATTGGCAACCCGTTTGGCGTGGGCCAGACGGTGACCAGCGGCATCATCAGCGCACTGGGGCGCAACCAGCTGGGCATCAACACCTTCGAGAATTTCATCCAGACCGACGCCGCCATCAACCCCGGCAACTCCGGTGGCGCGCTGGTCGACGTGAACGGCAACCTGGCCGGCATCAACACCGCCATTTATTCGCGTTCGGGCGGCAACATGGGCATTGGTTTTGCGATTCCGGTGGCAACGGCCCGCATGGTGATGGACGGCATCGTCAAGGACGGCGTGGTCACCCGCGGCTGGATCGGCGTGGAGCCCAACGAACTCTCGGCCGAACTGGCTGAAACCTTTGGCGTGAAGGCCAAGCAGGGGGTGATCATCACCGGGGTGTTGCAAAACGGCCCGGCAGCCAACGGCGGCTTGCGCCCGGGCGACGTGATCACCAGCGTGGCCGGTAAATCGGTGGCCAGCGTCTCCGAGCTGCTCAGCCAGGTGGCGGCCCTGAAGCCCGGCACCGCATCCAAATTCAGCCTGCAGCGGCGCGATGAAAAACTGGAGCTCGATGTGACACCCGGCGTGCGGCCCAAGCCCAAGCGGCAGGTCGAACGCTAACTTTTGGCGGCCTCGGCGGCGTCTTCTGGCGCTTTGGTGTGTTTGATGAACACGCGGGCGGCGACGATGCCCACCTCGTACAGCAGCACCATCGGCACCAGCAGCGCGATCATGGAGACCGGGTCTGGCGGCGTGACCAGGCCGGCCACAGCGGCTGCGCCGACCACAAAATAGGTGCGAAATGCCTTGAGCTGCTCGATCGTCACGATGTTCATGCGCGCCAGAATCACCACCGCAATCGGCACCTCAAAAGCCACGCCAAAAGCGATGAACATGGTGATGACGAAGTCAAGATAAGCCTCGATGTCGGGGCTCACCGCCACCGAAGCCGGTGACATTTTCTGGATCGCCGGAAAAGCCTGCCCAAAGACGAAAAAGTAACAAAACGCCGCGCCCGCGTAAAACAAAATGGTGCTCGCCGCCACCAGCGGCAAGACCAGCTTTTTCTCGTGGCGGTACAGGCCAGGCGCCACAAAGGCCCAGACCTGGTAGAGGATCCACGGCAGCGTGAGGCCAATCGCCGCCAGCACCGAGACCTTGATTGGCACGAGGAAGGGCGAGACCACACCCACGGCGATCATCTTGGAGCCTTCAGGCAGCGCTTTGACCAGCGGCTTGGCCAAAAGGTCGTACATCTCCGACGGGCCGGGGTAGAACAGCAGCACCACCAGCACGGCGACGATGCCGTACATCGCCATCAGCAGCCGGTCGCGCAGCTCCACCAGGTGTTGCACAAATGGCTGTTCTGTGCCGGCCAGCTCGTCCACTTTCGCGGAATCTTGGGAAGCGTCTTTTTTGTCGTCGGGTTTGGTATCGGTGTCAGCCATCATTCAGCCCAGCCGTTGCGGCCGGAAGCGGGCTACGCGCGCCGCGCCCGAGAGCGCCTTGGTGCGTGTGCCCGTGCGGGCTTTGTACCAATTGGGCATGGCGCCCTGTTTGACACGCCATTTTTTTTTCGGGTGTTTGTACTCTGGAAAAGCCGGCGGCGGCGGCGCCAGCGTGGTGTTGCTGTTGAGGCCGTCGGTGGCGTCAGCCCAGGTTTTTTCAAAATCGCTGCCAGTGGTCTGGATAGAGGTTTCCACGTCGCGCGCGGCGGTCTCCATCGTCTCTTTCATCTTTTTGAGTTCGTCCAGCTCCATCGAACGGTTGACCTCGGCCTTCACGTCGGCCACGTAACGGCGCGCCCGCCCGAGCAAAGTGCCAATGGTCTTGGCCAATCCAGGCAGTTTTTCGGGGCCAATGACAACCAGCGCAATGCCGCCAATGATGGCCAGCTTGGTGACGCCAATATCAAACACTTAGGCACAACCCCGGCACGGCTTCGGGTGTCTGGAAAGCAGGCGTTGAAAGCTCAAACCTTTTTCGCTTCAACGTCAATCGTGTCTTTGGCGGCAGTGCCAGCAGCGGGCGCGGCAGAGCCGACCTGCTGGGTTGCAGCATTGGCGGCGCCAGCGGCATCGGCCGCGGCCTTGTCGGAGCCGTCTTTCATGCCGTCTTTGAAACCCTTGACGGCGCCACCCAGATCGGAGCCGATGTTGCGCAGTTTTTTGGTGCCGAAAATGACGATGATGATGACCAGGAAAATGATCAGATGTGTGGTGGACAGACCCATGAGGCGCTCCTAAGGAATTGCGTGGATTTTAAGGCACATCAGCCGCGCAACCAGGGGCGTGGCCCGCCGGTTACGTGAATATGCAGGTGGTGGATTTCCTGGCGCCCTTCAGCCCCGATATTGGACACCACGCGAAAGCCCCCATCCGGATAAGGGTTGCAACCCTCTTGCAAGGCCAATTTGGGCACCAGCACCATCATGCGGCCCATCAGGCCCGTGTGCGCCTCAGTCAAATGCGCCATAGAAGGGATGTGCGCCTTGGGGATCAGCAAAAAATGCACCGGCGCCCAGGGGTTGATGTCGTGGAAGGCGAAAATTTCTTCGTCTTCATAGACCTTCTTCGACGGGATTTTGCCGGATGCGATTTTGCAGAAGAGGCAATTAGGGTCGTGGCTCAGGGCTTCGCTCATCGCTTCAGCCCCCCACGGCCCGGCTGTTGTTCATGGCCACCATGCCGCGCACGATCCGGTACAAAAACCAGATGGAAATGACCGTCCAGGCAATCCAGCCCGGCACGTACAGCAACAGGAACAGCGGAAAGGTCACCAGGTACAGGATGCCCGCCCAGATCACCGACCGGATGCGCCAGCTGAAGTGGCTGGCCTGCCAGGTGCCTTCGGCTTCGTCCTTTTTCACCAGGTCAATGACCAGCGCGACGATGAGCAGGAGCGCGCCAAACTGCCCGCCCGGAATGAGGGCACCCACGGCCACCACCAAATGCAGGGCGTAGCTGATCCAGCCCACGGTTTTGAGGTTTTGGGCTTTTTCGGAGTCAATCGCCTTGACATCAATCACGTCGTTCATCATGTGCCTTTCAAAGTCTGTTCGTCCCGCTCGCGTGTGTTGGCCTTGCGCGAAGCTTTTTCCTCGAGCCCGCTCATGCCAACGCGCCGCTCGAGCTCGGCGATGACATCTTGCGGCGCCAACCCGTAATAAGACAGCGCCACCAGGCTGTGAAACCATAAATCGGCCGTCTCGGCGACGATTTTTTCCTTCAAAGCCGCCGTGTTGCCACCGCTGCTGGCGTCTTTGCAGGCCATCACCATCTCGGTGGCTTCTTCGCCGATTTTTTTCAGAAACGCATCCGGGCCCTTGTGCAAGAGGCGCGCGACGTAACTGGTTTCGGGGTCGCCGCCACGGCGCGATTGCAGCACCTGCGCCAGTTGGTCGAGAGAATCGTTCGAAGACATCGGTTCCTTGTGGATTGCGCCGCTGCGTGTGTGTACGGGTTAGCGTGTGTGCGGAATTGCGTGTGTGCGGGTGCAGGTGGCGCTTATTTGTAGATGGTGGCCGGGTCTTTCAAGACCGGATCGACGGCGACCCATTGATTATTCTTCAGAACGCTGAAAAAACAGCTGTGGCGACCGGTGTGACAGGCAATCGACTGTGAAGGCGACCCCAGGTTCGCCGGCTCGTGGCCAAGCTGCGTGACCTTGAGCAGCACCACGTCATTGTCGCAATCGAGCCGGATTTCATGCACGGTTTGCGCATGGCCAGATTCCTCGCCTTTGTGCCACAAACGGCCCCGGGAGCGGCTGAAATACACCGCTTTGCCGGATTCAGCCGTGGCTTGCAGGGCTTCGCGGTTCATCCAGGCGAACATCAACACGTCGCCCGAAGACTGCTCCTGCGCGATCACCGGAACCAGGCCTTTGTCGTCCCATTTGACCTCGTCCAACCAGTTTGCTGCGTTCATGCCGGCATTGTCTCAGAGCCACGCAGCCCCGGCAGCGGCGCTACAGGCGAACCGGAATGCCCGCCGCCTGCATGCGCGCCTTGGCCTGCTGCACGGTGTATTCGCCGTAATGGAAGATGCTGGCCGCCAGCACCGCGTCAGCCCCGCCGATTTGGATGCCGTTGACCAGGTCGTCCAGGTTGCCCACGCCGCCCGAAGCGATCACCGGCACGTCGATGGCGTCGCTCACCGCGCGGGTGAGTTCCAGATCAAATCCCGATTTGGTGCCGTCGCGGTCCATGCTGGTGAGCAAAACTTCACCGGCGCCGCGGCGCGCCATTTCCACCGCCCACTTCACCGCATCGAGGCCCGTGTTTTTGCGGCCGCCGTGGCTGAAGACGTCCCAGCCGGGGCCCAATTTTTCCCCATTGACACCAAGGCGATTGGCATCGTCCCCAGAACGTCGCTTCGCATCGATCGCCACCACGATGCACTGCGCGCCGTACTTGGCCGAGGCGGCGTCGATCACTTCCGGGTTGGCGATGGCCGCTGAATTGAAACTGGTTTTGTCGGCGCCTGCGTTCAGGAGGCGGCGCACGTCGTCCACTGTGCGCACGCCCCCACCCACCGTGAGCGGAATGAACACCTG
>JANMMR010000181.1:0-3631 GCA_031373455.1 Rhodoferax sp. | reverse complement strand
GCCCCGCCTGAATCATCCAATGCGCGCGAAATCTCGCCCCGGTGCATCAGGTAATTCAAGCAAGCGGTGCCCTCGCCCGTGGCCAGGCCGAAAACGCCAGTATCGGCTTCAGTGATGGCGCGGCCGAAGACGGCCACAAACACGTCGATGGCGCGCTTTTTGGTTTGCAGGGTCTTCTTCAGCCGGTCGAGCGTGCGCAGTTGCGAGGCAGCCAGGTAATCGAGGCGCGCATGCAGGCCGCGGAAGCAATCATGGTGCGAGGGCAGCACAAGCACGTCGTCGGGCACCAGGCGTTTGATCTTGTCGATGGACTCCAGCCACTCGCGCATCGGGTCGGCGTCGGGCTCGGTCGGGTGGACCGACACATTGCTGGAGATTTTGGGCAGCACCTGGTCGCCCGAGATCAGCAGCTTCAGGTCGGGGCAATAAAAACACGCGTGTTCGGGGGAATGGCCATTGCCGATGACGACGCGCCAGGTGTGCTGGCCAATGACGATCTCTTCGCCGTCCACGATGCGCCGGTAACTCTGTGGCAACGCAAAGATGCGTTTGCCGAAGTTGCCGAACTTCGCCTGGTAGCCCTCAATGGCGGCAGCGCTCCAGCCGGCCCGGTGAAAAAAGTTGACACCGTCAACCGGCGCCTCGCGGCCTGTGTCAGCCATCAGCACGCGGCAATTGAGGTATTCGAGCTGCGTCATCCACAGCCGGCAGTCGAACTTCTTGACGAGCCACCCCGCCGCGCCAATATGGTCGGGGTGCATGTGGGTGATCAACACCCGCGTGAGCGGGCCCTGTCCTTGCGCCGATTCAAACAGCGCGCGCCAGGCAGCCACGGTATCTTCGGTGTGCAGGCCGCAGTCCACTACGGCCCAACCGGCGCCATCTTTGAGGCCCCAGACGTTGATGTGGTCCAGCCGGCCCGGCATGGGCATGTGCATCCAGTGAACGCCGGGCGCCACTTCCAGCGATTTGCCGGCCTCGGGCGCAGCCGCGAAGGGGTAAACCAGGGTTGGCTTTTCAAGCCGTTCACGGCCCGCTGCCGCAACGTCGGTCTGCAGTGACTGGTCAGGAGAAGGGGACGGAGTGGGAGAGGCCATGGCGCTGGAAAACAGCCTTGAAGGAAATGGTGCCGATTGTCGGAGTCGAACTGACGACCTTCCGCTTACAAGGCGGGTGCTCTACCAACTGAGCTAAATCGGCACTGCGGGAATTCTACTTCCACAAGCACAAAAAAATTGAGTGGTTTTGTACACCAAAGAGATGAAAAAAACCTACTTGACCCGCTTGAGGGCGGGCCTGGGGCCACCAGGTGGTTTGGGAGGGCTGGGTGGATGGGGAGGAGGCGCGTCGCCGCCGGGCGGGGCGGCTTGGGCGCCATTTTTTCCCTCGTGGGAGTCGCCAATCAGCTGCACCACCTTTTGGCTGCCGCCCGTGCCCGTGCCGGGGCGCACCTCCTGCACCGAAGCCAGCACCGGCGACTGGCCTTCCGGCCGCGCTGCCGTGGGCACCGACATCGGGAAGGCCATGCCCTGCCCGTTTTCACGGGCGTAAATGGCGATGACGCGGTTGATCGGCACCATGATCTCGCGCGCGGTGCCGGCGAATCGCGCCTTGAACTCGATGAACTCGTTGCCGAGTTTCAAGGAACTGGTGGCGTCGAAGCTGATGTTGAGCACGATCTCGCCGTCTTTCACGTACTCGTTGGGCACACGCACGGTGTCGTCAACCAGCACCGCGACATAGGGCGTGAAGCCGTTGTCGGTGCACCACTCGTACAGCGCCCGGATCAGGTACGGGCGGGTGGAGGTTGAATCTTTGGCGTCAAACATCAGTCTGTTATTTTCGCATCACCTTCTCGGAGGGCGTGAGCGCTTCGATGTACGCGGGGCGCGAGAAGATCCGTTCGGCGTATTTCAAAAGCGGCGCGGCGTTTTTGCTGAGATCAATGCCGTAGTAGTCGAGGCGCCACAACAAGGGGGCGATGGCGACGTCGAGCATGGAGAAATTGTCGCCCAGCATGAACTTGTTTTTCAGGAAAATCGGCGCCAGTTGTGTCAAACGGTCACGGATGTGCGAGCGCGCTTTTTCCAGTGCTTTCTCGTTGGATTTGGCCGCGCGCGACTCCAGCATGGAGACGTGCACAAACAGTTCCTTTTCGAAGTTGAGCAGGAACAGGCGCACGCGTGCGCGGTCGACCGGGTCGCCGGGCATGAGCTGCGGGTGCGGGAAACGCTCGTCGATGTACTCGTTGATGATGTTCGACTCGTACAGAATCAAATCGCGCTCGACCAGAATCGGCACCTGGCCGTAGGGGTTCATCACGCTGATGTCTTCGGGCTTGTTGTAGAGGTCAACGTCGCGGATTTCGAAGTCCATGCCCTTCTCGAACAGCACAAACCGGCAGCGGTGGGAAAACGGGCAGGTGGTGCCTGAATACAAGACCATCATGATGGGGACTCCTAAAAAAATGAAGAGTGGGCAGCCTGTTGGCCATCCCACTCTGAGGGTCCCGGGCGCATGCGGCGCACCCGGGCAATCAAATGACGCTTATTTCACATTTTTCCAATACGAGGCGTTGAGGCGCCAGGCGAAGAAGGTGAACACAAAGAGGAACAGCATCACCCACACGCCCACGCGCACACGCGACCCTTGCGCCGGCTCGCCCGCCCACTGCAGGAAACTCACGAGATCGCCCACGGCCTCATCGTATTGCACCGAAGTCATCGCGCCGGGCGTGACCTGTTGCCAGCCCTTGAAAACCTTGACCTCGTGGCCGTGGTCCATGCTGGTGTCAAACAGCGGCAGGCGGTTGCCCTGAAGCTCCCACAAGGCGTGCGGCATGCCCACGTTGGGGAAGGCCAGGTTGTTCCAGCCGGTGAGCTTGGTGCTATCCGGGTAGTAGCTGCGCAGGTAGGTGTACAGGTAATCCGCGCCCGTGCCCTGGCCCTGGGCCGAGCGTGAACGCGTGATCAGCGAGAGGTCGGGCGGGTTCGCGCCAAACCACTCCTTGGCCTGCTTCGGGTCAATCGCGGCCTTCATGGTTTCGCCGACTTTTTCAGTGGCGAACAGCAGGTTGTCCTTGATCTGGCCTTCAGTGAGGCCAATGTCCCGCAAGCGGTTGTAACGCACGTAGGCCGCCGAATGGCAGTTCAGGCAATAGTTGACGAACAGCTTGGCGCCGTTTTGCAGCGCGACCATGTCGTTGAGCTGGTCAGGCGCTTTGTCCCACTTGATGCCGCCGCCAGCGGCAGCCAGCGCCCCGGTGCTTGTGCCGCCCAGCAGCGCCGCCGCTCCGACTGCGCCGAGGAAAAATTTCTTGAAGTTGCCCATGATTGTCATTCTTGTTCTCCCGCGTTCAGTGCGCAGCAAAGGTCACGCGCGCAGGCACGGGTTTGGTCTCGCCAATCTGGCTCCACCACGGCATCAGGATAAAGAAGCCGAAGTAAAACAAGGTGCCGACTTGTGAGATACGCTCGCCGGCATACGACGGTGGCTGCGTGCCCAAGTAACCCAAGATGAAGAAATTGACCACGAAAACCGCGTACAACCAGGAATGCCAGCTCGGGCCGGCCGGGTTTCCGGGCTGTCGAGCGTCTGCACCCGCTTGTCGAGGAAGACCACATTTTGAAAC
>JANMMR010000020.1:0-3993 GCA_031373455.1 Rhodoferax sp. | reverse complement strand
CCGACCGACACCCGTTCGTCAAACACAAAACACTCGCCCTGCCACAGGCTTTGCGCCGCCGGCACCTCTTCGAGGTATTTGAGGATGCCGCCTTCGAGGTGGTAAACCTCGTCGTAACCCTTCTGGCGCAGGTAGGCGGTGGATTTTTCGCAGCGTATGCCACCGGTGCAAAACATCGCCACGGCAGGTTTTTTGCCCTCCCGTGGTTGGAGTTGCCCGCCCTCCTCCTGCGCCGCTACCCACTGCGGCAGGTCGGCGAAGGTTTTGATGTGCGGGTCTACCGCGCCCGTGAAGGAGCCAATACCGACCTCGTAGTCGTTTCGGGTGTCCACCAGCAACACGTCCGGGCGGCGGATCAACGCGTTCCAGTCTTCCGGTTTCACGTAGGTGCCCGCCATCACTGTGGGGCTGACCCCCGGCACGCCCAGCGTGACGATTTCCTTCTTCACCCGCACCTTCATGCGCAGAAACGGCAATTCGCCGGCCCACGATTCCTTGTGCACCAGGTCCGCGAGGGCGCCAGCCGCAAACTCAAGCGAGCGCAAATGCGCCAGCACCGCCCGCACACCCGCTTCAGAGCCAGAAATTGTGCCGTTGATGCCCTCAGCGGCCAGCAGCAGCGTACCTTTGACACCGTTGTTGTCACACAGCGCTTGCAGCGGTCCTTTCAGCGCCTCGCAATCCGGCAAAGCGACGAATTTGTAGAGCGCGGCGGTGAGGAAACGGTGGGGGCTGGCAGTCTTGGGAAGCTCGGCAATCATGGGCGGAATTGTCCACTTTTGCCAGGCCTTCACCAGGCCTTCGATAGGCAAGGCTGCTTGGCGCAATCGGATGCGGCCCGATCAAATCGCCAGCACCCGCCCCACATCCGGCTTTTGCAGCCAGGCCGCAAACTCATCCCCCAGCTGCTGGCTTGCTGCTACCGCCGAGGTCCAGGCTTTCACACGGCCGGCGAAATCGTTGCCATAGTGGGTGAAGTCGGTACGGTCTGGCAACTTGCCATGGGGCAGGGTTTTGACCCACTCCGGGTTGGGGGCCAGCAGCAGCATGTTGTCCAGGTGGCTGGTGGCTTTGTGGCGCCACTTCAAGCCTTTGTCGAGCCAGCCGGGCACCACGGCCTTCTGGAAATGCGGGTACAGCACCAGCCGGCCGCTGTAGGCTGCATCGTTGGCAGGCCGACTCGCTGAATTTGTAGTATTTTCACACTTGGTGTGATTTATATTGCCTTCAAGTCTCGGGTTTACTACACTATTTGCTACCAAGTCAGGGGCAACTTTGCTTATTAAATAGTCTAAATGTAGATGATAATCAATAATACCTCCGTCCCAATAGGCGCCGCGCGGCGCCCCGGGGATGTCGTGCACAGCGTTCAGCACAAAGGGTATCGAGCAGCTAGCCTGAACCGCCAGATTGAAATTGGCTTCCGTCAGCAAGACATGGCGCGTGCGGAAGTCGGCCGTGCCGAACGGCAACGGGGGCAAACCGGGCAAGCGGGTGTCGTGGGCGCCTCGCGCACCCCGCGCACCTGAAGAAAACACCACGCGCTCCAGCCAGGCGCCCATGGCCTTGCGCTGCGCTGTGTTGGTAAGGTAAGCGCCCAGGTAACCCAAGGGCGTGCGCCACGGCCCTTCGCGCCCCAGCACATGCCGCCCGCGCGAGGTCAACACGTGCAGGCGGTAACGCGGGTTCTCCAGCACCTCGCGCACGCGCCCGCCGTAAAAGTTTTGCAGGTTCTGGCCAAATTGTTCGCTGACGAACTGCGCCGTCGGCCGTTTCTGGCCAGGTTTCAACTCGTAATGCTGGGCGATGTAGTCGCGCTCCAGGGTTTTGAAGCCGGCCACCGGGTCATTCAGGCAGGCGGTGGCCATGCGCCAGGCGCCGATGGAGGCGCCCACCAGATCGACGGGTTGGTCACTTTGAGGCAGCCATTGGCCAAACAAAAACCGGTCCAGCGGCCCCAGAATCAGCCCTTTGGGGCCACCCGCAGCAGCGGGAATGACGGCCACGTCAGCCGCTTGCAGGCCGTTTTTTTCCAGGTGCCGGCGGGCCAACGGGCCTGCGTAGAGGCGCAAAGCTTGCATGCGGGAGCCGTGCGGTCAGGTGAGATTCAGGTTGAAAACTGTTTGCCCGGCACGGCGGCCGTCCAGTCAATCGGGTCTTGCTGCAGCACCATGTCGATGTCGAGCTTCAAAATATCGCCCACCGAGCCTGGGAATGTCACGGCCATGGCGCGCTGGTCGAGGTTGGCCTCCTTAGCGCGGGCGCGCCAGGTCGCCAGATGGATGATGCCGGCCAGCGGCTCGTAAACGTCTTTCTCAAACGGGTAACACTGGTTCTCCAGCGCATCCACCATGGTCTGCGGGAACTTCCAGCGGCGCGCAAACCCCGCGCTCACCTCGGAATAGGAGAAACCGAAGGCCCGGGTTTCCACGTCCGCCCGTTTGAGGTTGATGGGCGTGATTTCCGGGTTCAGCAACGCCACCTCGCCCGGCATCGCCAGGTGGATGGCCAGCTCGCCCACTGCATGGATCAGCCCGCAGGTGAATGCCGCCTGCTGGTTGCTCCGCAAGACGCCGGCCAGCGAGCGCGACACCTTGCCCACGTTGAGGCTGTAACTCCAGAACTGCTGCAGGTTGATGCCCGGCACCGTTTTGAACGAGCTGCCGCTGGCCGCCGCCGCCGCCATCGAGCGCACATGGCCCAAACCGAGCAGCGCCAGCGATTCAGAGACACTGCTGATGCGCCCGGACAGCTCAAAATACGCCGAATTTGAAATCTCCAGCAGGCGTGTGGTCAGCGCCGGGTCGGTGCTGATGAGCTGGGTGATCTTTTGCAGATCGGGCTCGGGGCGCTCCAGCTCAAACAACAACAGCGCCACCACCCGGGGGATGCTGGGCAAATTGAATTGCATCGCCAACAGCTCGCTCAACTCCATCAGTCAATGTTCTCCGCAAGGCCGCCCGGCGAATCGGCCAGGTTTCGGACCGCTCGATTATGGCGCGCCAACCAGGCCAAACTGCCGCTTCAGGGTTTCAGGCGCGCAAACGCCGAGGCCATGGTCGTGTTTTGCGGCGCAGACGGCGCTTTTGAGTAAGCGTTGACGGAGGCGCGATTACGGTCGTTGCCCGGCCCGGCGCCTGCACCCACCGGCGCGCCGATCTTCATGGTGAGCGAAATGCGCTGGCGCGCCACGTCGACTTCGACCACCTGCACCTTCACAATTTGCCCGGTTTTCACGACTTCCCGGGCGTCGGTGACAAACTTGTGGCTCAACTGGCTCACGTGCACCAAGCCGTCCTGGTGCACACCCAAATCAATGAACGCGCCAAACGCCGCGACATTGCTCACCGTACCTTCGAGCACCATGCCGGGCTTGAGGTCCGAGATGGCTTGCACGGCGTCGTCGAGCCGGGCCACTTTGAAGTCGGGGCGCGGGTCGCGGCCGGGTTTTTCCAGCTCCTGCATCACGTCTTTGACGGTGATCGCACCGAACGCGGCGTCAGCAAACATCTCGGGGCGAAGGGTTTTGAAGACTTCGGAGCGGCCCATCAGCTCGGCGACTGGTTTTTTGGCGTGGGTGATGATTTTTTCAACCAGTGGGTAGGTCTCGGGGTGCACGCCGGTCATGTCCAGCGGGTTGTCGCCCCCGCGAATGCGCAGAAAACCGGCACTTTGTTCGAAGGTTTTGGCGCCCAGGCCAGCCACCTCCAGCAGTTGCTGGCGGTTTTTGAACGCGCCATGCGCCTCGCGCCAGCGCACCACCGCCTTGGCCACACTGCCCGAGAGGCCGGAAACTCGGCTCAACAGTGGCACACTGGCCGTGTTCAGGTCAACACCCACGCGGTTCACGCAGTCCTCCACCACGGTTTCCAGGCTTTTGGCCAGATCTGTCTGGTTCACGTCGTGCTGGTACTGGCCCACGCCAATGGCTTTGGGGTCGATCTTCACCAGCTCGGCCAGCGGGTCTTGCAGGCGCCGCGCGATGCTGGCCGC
>JANMMR010000144.1:0-11419 GCA_031373455.1 Rhodoferax sp. | reverse complement strand
CCGGCAACTCACCGGCCAGGATCATTTCGCGCAGCTTGAGCTGGGCCTTGAGCTGCACACTTTGCTGCGGGCTGTGCAGGCTGACCGGCAGGCTGGCAATGCTGCCCGCGCTGCTCGAGGTGCCGATGCTGCCAATATTGCCGACTCCGCCAACGTTGCCGGAGGCATCATCCTCACGATAAATACCTGCCAATTTTTTCATCTGATAATTATGGATATCAAGTCAAGAATTATTTTAATTTATAGCTATCAATATTATATTAATAATGTATAAATAATAATCTAAATTGATTTTATATTTACTATTTTATAGGAATCTGACGTAACCGGGTTTTCTCTGGCCACGAGGCTGTCAATCAAGCGACGCGCCCACATTGAGCCGGCGTCGATGTTGAGGTTGTAAAACTTGTGCGCAGGGTGGTCGTTCATGGCCTGCTGCTGTGCTTCGAGCACGTGTTCGTCTTCGCGGAAGATGTTCGCCACCCCTTCGCGCAGCTCGTGGGTGAGGCGCTGCTCCTTGAGGCAATAGTTGCGTGAAAACGCCCAAAAATACAGGCAGGTCTGGTCAGTCTCGGGGGTGATGGTGTTGAGCACGAAGCCGTTCACGCCGCGCGTGCGCAGGCTCTGGCGCGCGTCGCCCTGGTTCACATCGCCATTCACGGCCGGCGGCACCGCGCCAGTGCCGGTTTCGGCCACCCCCACGTCGATGTTCACGGTGCACGGCGCCTCGAATTTGATGATCTGCCAGCGGTCGACCTTGCCCTCGTACGCCAGCGCGTGCTTGATCTGGCCGGCCCAGAAGGGTGGTGCGTCGATGTTTTCCATGAAGCGCGTCACAGTAGCCGTGCGTTCGCCGTGGGTCGCAACAAACGGCGCTTCGGCCACCGCGCGCTGGCCGATGGAGGAGCCGTGCACGAAAGTCTCGTGCGTCAGGTCCATCAGGTTGTCGACCACCAGGCGGTAGTCGCATTTGACGCGGATCATCCGGCCGTCGCCAGCCCAGGCCGGGTCGTCGTTCCAGTGCATGTCGGGCACCAGCGCCGGGTCGGCCTTGGCCGGATCGCCGGGCCAGACCCAGACGAAGCGGTGCTTCTCCACCACCGGAAAGGCCCGCACACAGGCCGAAGGGTTCATGGTCTCCTGGCTGGGCATGTGGGTGCAGCGGCCCTGTGCGTTGTATTCGAGGCCGTGGTAACCACAACGCACGGTGTCGCCGTCCAGCGCGCCGAGCGAGAGCGGCATCAACCGGTGCCAGCAGGCGTCTTCCAGCGCCGCCACATCACCGTTTTGCAGGCGGTACAGCACCAGTTTCTGGTTGCAAATGGTGCGCGCCAGCAGCTTGCGCCCGACCTCCACGTCGTAGGCCGCCGCATACCAGGCGTTCAGGGGAAAACTTTGCGAGGAATTGCCAGGAACCATGGTGTTACTTTCAAAACAAGCGCCAAACTCGCGCAAAATTCGCTTGTCAGGCCATTTAGGTATACGCATTGTATACATAGATGGGCATTTTAGGTCAATTTTGGCATATTTTCACATGAATAGTGGGTTTTGTGTATTCAACAGCACCCAATTGAAAGTGTCTAAGATGCGCGTTGGCAGACATCGCCCAAGACCCATCACCGAAAGACCCCCATGAACAGCATTCCCGCCCGCTTCGACCACGTTGGCAGCTTCTTGCGGCCCAAAATCCTCCTGGACGCGCGCGAGCAAAAGGCCCAGCGCCAGATCACCGCCGAGCAACTGCGCCTGGTGGAAGACAAGGCCATCACCGAGATCGTCAAGTTTCAGGAAGATGTGGGCCTGAAATCCATCACCGACGGCGAGTACCGCCGCACCTATTTCCACCTCGACTTTCTGGAGCAATTGGGCGGCGTGAAGGTGGGCGAAGCGACGCTGGCCGTGGGCGCAGACGGCAAGGAGCACCTGGTGCCGCCGGCGATCCACGTGGTTGACAAAGTCACCCACGCCAAACAGATCCAGCTGGCTGATTTTGAATACCTGAAGTCGCAGGTGAGCAAGGGCAACACCCCCAAAGTGACCATCCCCTCACCCACCATGCTGCACTTTCGCGGCGGGCGTGCCGGCATCAGCCGCACCGCCTACCCCGAGCTCGAGCCGGTGTTTTACGAAGACGTGGCCAAAGCTTATGGCGACGAGCTGCGTTCGCTCGCCGCAGCTGGTTGCACCTATGTGCAGATGGACGACACCAACCTCGCGTACCTGTGCGACGACAAGATGCGCGAAGCCGCACGCGGCCGTGGTGACGACCCCAACGAGCTGGCGCACCGCTACGCCAAGTTCATCAACCTCGTGGTCGCGCAGAAACCCGCCGGCATGACCCTCGCCATGCACCTGTGCCGTGGCAACTTCAAGAGCACCCACGCGGCCGCCGGCAACTATGAGCCAGTGGCCGAGGCGCTCTTGAAGGAAATGAACATCGACGCATATTTCATGGAATACGACGACGCGCGCAGCGGCGACTTCAAGCCCCTGCGTTACCTTGCCAAAGGCAAAACCGTGGTGCTGGGCCTGGTGACCACCAAATTCGGCGCGCTCGAATCCAAGGACGATCTCAAGCGCCGCATCGACGAAGCCGCGAAATACGCGCCCATGGACCAACTGGCGCTCTCGCCCCAGTGCGGATTTGCCTCAACCGTGCACGGCAATGACATCGCCGTGGAAGCGCAGCGCAACAAGCTGCGTCTGGTGATCGAGACGGCGCAGGAGGTGTGGGGCTGACAGAATAAGAAAGTTATACTTAGTCCATGCCCATAGTCCACCTCGCCAAAACTTCAGCTCCGCCGCCATTCGTCAATGTGCATGACGCCAAAACGCATTTTTCCAAATTGCTTGAGCTTGCGCATGACGGCCAGGAAATCGTATTGGCAAAGGCGGGCGTGCCCTATGCCCGGTTGATGCCACTGGCCAAAGGAAAAACCAATCGCCGGTCCGGCCGGTTGGAGGGAAAGGTGGAAGTGGCATTTTTTGAACCTTTGCCGCCTGAAGAGCTTGCTGCCTGGTCTCGCCCGTGAAACTGCTGCTCGACACGCACACCTTGCTGTGGTGGTGGACCGACGACCCCCAGCTGTCAACCAAAGCGAAACGCCTGATCGCCAGCGATGCCAACATGGTGCTCGTCAGCGCCGCAAGCGCCTGGGAGATCGCAACCAAGACCCGGCTGGGGAAGCTGGCGATTGGCGCAATGGCTCTTCAGCGTTTTCACCATCTGGTTCAAGGTGACGGGTTCACGCACCTGCCGATGAGCTGGCAACATGCGGTGCATGCGGGTGGCCTGGCGCTCGACCACCGCGATCCGTTTGACCGCATGTTGGCCGCCCAGAGTTTCCTTGAAGACGCCGCGCTGGTAACCAAAGATGCGGCGTTTGCCGTGTTTTCAACGCGAGTTCTGTGGTGACAACGCCGGCACCGTCCTGAGTATGTCCATGGCCTGTGAAAACGCCGCATCGAAAAGGTTTTGCGCCAACCGCCTGTACCCTTTGCCGTTGGGGTGCATGCCGTCGGAAGATGTCAGTTCCGGGTCGCCGAGAATCCCGTCCATGGCGCTTGGGATGAAAAGAACGTCGTTGCTCAGATCATTGGCAATTTCGACATAAAGGTGATGCAGATCTTTCAGAAATTTGGGAATGTCAGCCCGGCGTGAGTCGATCCCGGCAAGCACGACCATGATGCCCTGCGCCTTCAGCTTGTCAACCATCAACAGAATGTTTTCTTTGGTTTGCGATCTCGACAACCCGCGCAACGCATCGTTTGCTCCCAATATCAGGACAACCACTTTGGGGTAAACCTCAAGCACTTCTGAAATTGCTTCAAGCGCCACAGACGTGGTGCGACCGGAAGCACCGAGATTGCAGACTTCAAAACCCATGAGGCGCGACAGGACAGCCGGGTAGCTCTCTTCTCGCGCGGCCCCAAGACCTTCTGTCAGACTATCACCGTAAGCGGCGATGCGACATTCTCTATTTTTTCCTGAGTTCGACGAATGTGAAGCCAATAGACCAGAAAGACGCCTCTTCGCGCTATCTGCAGAAAATGCCGCCACGTTGTTTGTGAAGTTTTGAGCCAACGTGATATCAACTTTAGAGTATGACGTGACCCGCCCAGCCGAGTCACCATGAACCTCCCCATAACCCGGCATGATGTAACTCTGCCAGTTGACCTTGCTGAACATGCCAAAGTCAACCTGGGCATCGCCGACAACCACATTTCCGTGAATGTTGGTGTCCAGACGCTTGGCTGTAAAGGAATACATGCCTTCCTTGGGTTCGCAGCTATAAAGATCCGCGAAGATGATCATTTTCCGGAAAAACGTCTTCCCGATCTCTGGTGGATAACAAAGATGCCAGGCGCATTGGTTGGCGATGTGGGGTGGCATCAAATATTCAGGTGGCACCTTTTTTGCGCACGCTTCAGTGGCGATCACCGTGCCGACAGCGCCTTCAATGATCTCCCCCTTTGTAGCCGAATGTTTCACCAGCGACCACGGGGCGTCCGTCATGCATGCGGACCACCTGAAGCACCTCTGGGGCTCTTGAAGCGCCAGTGTTCACGTAATGTGTCGTGCTAATCCAGACGCTGCCGACGCCTGGAACCGTTGGCGCAGCCACGGCAGCTGAATTCTGGAGATTGCCAACCGTCGACGCGCAACCGCCCAGCGCAGCCAGAACCACGAGTACAACCCCGGACTCGGCAGTGGAAAAGCTGCCGATTGCTCTCAAAATACGGCTCACTATGGAGCCGGTTTGAATTGGACTACGCTGGTGACGTAGTGGTTGTCCAAAAAGCCTCGATTGAAGTCTTTGTGTTCATACAACACGAACTGCTTAATGCCTGGCGCGTACCAGACAGAGATTTCCATCTTGCCGTTGCCACCACCGCTGTTCCACCATCCCGTAAGTTCTATCTTGAACGCGTCAATTTCGCCACTGTCGAATTTGATCTTTTCGAAGGCTGCAACCTTTGCCTTCAAGTCACTGGTTCCACTATTGCCTTGTGGCGCGACCCACTTCTGAAAGACTGGATAAGACTTGCCAACCTCCAAGGGAAATTGCGCAATCGCGGCTTCCGGTGAAATCTCTCGGCGCATCAGCCCCAATTGATTGGCGGAGTTTGCGTCGAATCCAAATTCATTTTTCAACCCACCCGTCAACGCGTCCATCAAGCGCCAGGTACGCTGCCCGCCTCCAGCCGTGCGCAAAATCCAGACTTCCTTGTCGCTGGCGCGTTCGACCCGCTCAATCCAGTTGGAGGGACTTCGTTGGGGTAACTTAAATTCATTGCGAAAGCTCCACTGCTCCCCAACCTTGTACACAGGCACCTGAGCGATGGATTTTCCATCTTGTCCAATAGCCGGTGTAGACAGCACGAATGCCAACAACGAAATCAAAACGCTGGACAGTCTCATTCAATCTCCCCTTTTGCAGTTTTATTGGTGACCCCGCCGCACAAATTGCGTGGCCTCCTTCGCGATCGGTTAGTTGCAAAGTCGTAACAAATGTACGAATTAGTGTGTGTACGAATTAAAGCACAAACGCCAAAGTTCCACTCATGCCGTCAGGTTTGGGTCCCAAAAAAGTTGAAAGTCGCACCGTCAAGCAACGGCGGACAGGCGTCAAACCCGTGTCTTTGTCTGTGGCATTTGGCCAAACAGTCCGTTCACTGCGTGAAACGCAGGGTTGGACCCAAGAGGCTTTTGCCGATCATTGTGGATTTTTCCGGACTTATTTGAGCCGGATAGAAACCGGCAAGGCCAATCCGACCCTGAATGCGATTGAGGTGATTTCACTGGCCGTCAACTTGCCGGTCAGCGAATTGATTGCGCGGGTTGAGCGGCAGCAAGTCGGCTGATCGTCATGCCGGAACCAGGGTCAACCACTGAAGCGCAAATCATACCCAAATTGGGGTTTATCGTTTGATTTTTTCGTCTTTTTTGTAAAATTCAAGCTTTTTTTGGCATCCAAGTCACGTATTATTTCAGTAGTTTGCTATATTTATTATAGCATTCTGAAATCCTCTAGGCCCGCGCCATCATCCAAACAAAGGCCCAAATACCAGCCGCCGGTCGTCCCGCCGCGTCAAGGTTTCGCGGTGCACGGGCGCCAGTGCGGCCAGCCGCGCATCGGCCTGGCGCATGGTGGTCATCAGGTGATTTTTCTCAGCAGCAAAGGCGATGCGGTTGTTGGTCGCCATGCCCGGCACCGACCACACCGCGCCGTCGAACGCGTGGCTGATCTGCGCCAGCACCGGCTGGCATTGGTCAGGCTCGCTGTCCAGGTTCATCACCAGCACGCCTGTGGGCGACAGCAGCGCGCGGCAGGCTGTGAAGAAAGCGCGGCTGCCCAGACCAGCGGGCGCGCCGTCGAAATGGAAGGCGTCGACCAGGATCGTGTCATGGCGAACGGCAGCCTCACGCACAGCCTGTTGCACCCAGGCGCCACCATCGGCCTGCACCACCCGAAAACGCGGCCCGTCGGGCGGCACCCGGAAGCGCTCGCGCTGCGCAATCACGTACGGGTTGATTTCCAGCGCCGTGATGTCGGCCTGCGGCAAATGGTGGTGGCAATATTTGTCCAGTGAGCCGCCGCCCAGGCCGATCATCAACACGGATTTTGGAGAAGGGTTGAACAGCAGGCAGCGCATCATCAGCCGCGTGTATTCGAGCTCCAGCGCGACCGGGTCGGCCAGGCGCATGGCGCTTTGCACCGTGGCCATGTCAAAGCGCAGGTTGAGTAGGCCGCCGGCTTCTTCGACAAACACCGGCATCGCCGCCGGGTTCTGGCGCGGCAGGAAATCCAGCGGCGGCGGGTCAGCGACGGTGACAGGAACGGGTGCGCGCATGAAGTAAAGTCATCTTAGTTCAAACCCGAGGAATTCCTGAATGACAACGACAACATCTACCGCCCCCAGCACCGGCCTGCAGCTTCGCACCTTGATCACGCCGGGCGGCCAGCTCGAAATGTCGCTCGCCAGCGTGCCCACGCCCGCGCCCGGCGCCGACGAGGTGGTGATCCGCATTGAAGCCACGCCGATCAACCCGTCTGACATTGGCCTGCTGTTTGGCGCGGCCGACATGTCGGCGGCCCAATTCTCCGGCACGGCGGCGCAGCCGGTGGTGACGGCGCCGGTGCCCGAGCGCGCCATGAAGGCGATGGCCGGGCGTCTGGGGCAATCTTTGCCGGCGGGCAACGAAGGCGCGGGCACGGTGGTGGTGGCGGGCACGTCGGCCGCGGCGCAGGCCCTGCTGGGCAAAAAGGTGTCGGTGATCGCCGGGGCGATGTACGCGCAGTTCCGCACGGTGAAAGTCGACCAGTGCCTGATGTTGCCGGCCGATGCGTCGGCGGCTGATGGCGCCTCGTGTTACGTGAACCCGCTCACAGCGCTGGGTTTTGTCGAGACCATGAAGCTGGAAAAACACACGGCGATCGTGCACACCGCTGCCGCGTCGAACCTCGGGCAGATGCTGCTGAAAATCTGCCAGAAAGACGGCATCAACCTCGTCAACATTGTGCGCAAACCCGAGCAGGAAGCGCTGCTGCGCGGCCTGGGCGCGAAATACATTTGCAACACCGCGTCGCCCAGCTTCATGGACGATTTGACGCAGGCGCTGGTCGAGACCGGCGCCACACTGGCCTTTGACGCCACTGGCGGCGGCAAACTCGCCGGGCAGATTTTGATGTGCATGGAAGCGGCGCTCAACAAGACCGCCAAGGAGTACAGCCGCTATGGCTCACCGGTGCACAAGCAGGTCTACCTCTACGGCAACCTCGACATGGCATCGACCGAATTCAACCGCAGCTTCGGCATGGCCTGGGGCATCGGCGGCTGGCTGGTGTTTCCGTTTCTGGGCAAACTCTCCAAAGAGAAAAACGCCGCCCTGCGCGCGCGGGTGGCGGCAGAACTCAAAACCACCTTTGCCAGCCACTACACCAAAGAGATTTCGCTGGCCCAGGCACTCACCAAAGAGGCGGTTGCGGCTTACAACCAGCGCGCCACGGGCGCCAAGTACCTGATCAACCCGAGCCTGTGACGGCCCGGTTGGCTTGCATCAAGCGGCGGAGGTTTCCGCGGCCTTGATGCCCGCCACGGTGCCTGCTTGAATCGCCGCCTGCATGTCGGCGTCAGACATGGGCTCACACGCTGGGGCATTGCTGCCCAACTCAACCGGGTGCACATAAGGCTTGCCGACGTGGCCAGTGGCTTCGTTGTACTGCACTTCCTTGAGGAACAGCGCCAGCGCGGTGTCCATGCTCTGCGCATGGCCGGCAAACCACACACCGAGTTCGCGCGCCAGTTGGCGCACCATCGCCAGGTTGCCGGCCGCACCGCGCCGGGCGCCCTCGCGCATCACCTGCAGAATCGCGTCGTGCTCGGTGGTGTGGCAGCCGCCGGGCGGAAAAGCCGAATCCTGCATCCACTTGTGTTCACGGCCGAAGTGGTCTTCGGTATGGGCAACCACGGTTTGCCAGAGGGCCAGCAGCGCGTCGTCAGGGGCGCTGCCGACTTCGGCGAGCAAATCCACAAACTCGCGGTGGGTCTCGTCCATGTAGTCGAGGCCAAGTTCGAGGTCTTCAGACCATTGCAGGGTTGTCATGGTGCGATGATATCCGGCCAGGCTATTTCGCCAACACCATGTGCGGCAACCACAGCGAAAACACCGGCACGTAGGTCACCAGCAACAGGCACAGCGCCAGCGCGCCGTAAAACGGGGCAATGGTCCGCATCACCTGGCCGACAGTGACGCCGCCAATGGCGCAGCCGACAAATTGGACCGTGCCCACGGGCGGTGTGTTGAGCCCCAGCGCGCAGTTGATCAGCATCACGATGCCGAACTGCATCGGGTCCATGCCGAACTGCATGGCAATGGGCATGAAGATTGGCGTGCAGATCAGGATCGTGGCCACCATGTCCAGAAAGGTGCCCAGGATGAACAACAGGATGTTGATCAGCAGGAAAATGACCCAGGGTTGGGTGCTGACCGACTTCATCAGCTCGCCAGTGAGCTGTGGCACTTCGTACAGCGCCATGAAGTAGCCAAAGGCGGCGGATATGCCGATCAGCAGCAGCACCACGCCGGTGGTCTTGCAGGCCTTGGCGCAGGCTTTGAGAAAATTGTGCCAGGTCAGTGTCTTGTAGACGAATACCGTGATCGCCAACGCCCAGGCCACGGCGATCGACGCCGACTCGGTGGCGGTGAAGGCCCCTGAGAGTATGCCGGCCAGGATGATCACCACCACCAAAAGGCCTGGCAATGCAGCGCCGAAGGCGCTTAGCACCTCGCCCCAGCCCTTGAAGGCGCCGCGCGTCGGGTAACCGCGTTTGACCGCCACGTAATACGCCGCACCCAGGTTGCACAACGTCAGGATGATGGCCGGCACCAGGCCCGCCAGGATCAGCCCCAGCACGCTGACCGAGGCAATGCCCGACGTTGCCAGGGTGAAGATGATCATGTTGTGCGAAGTTGGCATGATGGCGCCCACGAGGGCCGCGTGGGTGGTGACGTTGACCGCGTAGTCGGCGTCGTACCCCTCCTTCTTCATCAGCGGGATCATCACCGAGCCCATGGCCGATACGTCAGCGAGGGGCGAGCCGGCAATACCGCCAAACAGCGTACAGCCAATCACGTTGCTCATGCCCAAGCCGCCCCGCACGTGGCCAACCAGGCTGTTCGCAAAACGCACGATGCGGTCAGCGATGCCGCCGTAAAGCATCAGCTCACCGGCAAACACAAAAAATGGAATCGCCAGGAAAGAAAACACCTGCATGCCGCCGACCATCTTCTGGAACACCACCGCGATGGGAAGGCCGGCCGCGATGATCGTCGCCACCGACGACAGGCCAATGGCAAACGCCACCGGCACGCCAATCAACAGCAAGACCGTGAAACTAACCGCCAATAAAGTCAATTCCATGCTGGCTCCACCACGGTGCCACGGGCGAGCGCGACGATGTGTTCGATTGAAAACAGCACGATCAAGGCACCGCAAATCACCAGCGGCAAATAATCAATGCCGTCTGGAACCGGCAACATCGGTTTCTTTTCGCCCCATTTGGCCACCATCCATTGCCAGCCGCCAAACACCATCAAGGCGCCAAAGCTGCCGACCAGTACATGGATCAGCACTTCGATGCGGTGCTGCCATTTTTCAGGCAACAGGGTGACCATGGACTCCAGCCCGATGTGGCCGGCGTCGCGCACGCCCACTGCCACGCCAAAGGCGGTGACAAACAACACAATCAACATCGCCAGTGCCTCGGCCCAGGTCGGCGTGTCGTTGAAAACATAACGGCCAATCACCTGCCACTGCACACACAGGATCACCGCAAGCAGGCCAACCACGGCCAGCACTAGGCTGAGTTTGGACAGTGCCGCACAGAATTTTGTGAACATGGATGGGCTTCAGTTGGCACCCGTTTCCGCCGGCGCGGGCGGAACAGGTGCATGTACAGGTACAGGGCGAGCCGCTGCCGGCGCGGGCAACGGGGCGTCGCGCAAAGCTTACTTGGTGTCCTGGACCGCTTTGACCAGGCGCTTCATGTCGGGCGTGACCATGAATTTGTCATACACCGGGCCCATCACCGCCTGGAACGAGGACTTGTCGACCTCGACAATTTCCGCGCCGGCAGCCTTGACATTGGCCAGCGACTTGGCCTCCTGCTCGTCCCACTTCTGGCGCTCAAAGGCGACCGACTCCTTGGCCGCCGCGCGGATCATGTCCTGCTCGGCCTTGGGCAATTTGTCGTAAATCACCTTGGACATCACCAGAATTTCGGGCGCCATGGAGTGTTCGGTTTTGGAATAAATCTTCACTGCCTCAACGTGTTTGGCGGTATCGAAGGACGGGATGTTGTTTTCGGCCGCGTCGATCAGGCCGGTTTTCAGGCCGGTGTAGACCTCGCCGTAGGGCATTGGCGTGGCGTTGGCGCCCATTGCGCCAACCAGCGCGACCCACAGGTCAGACTGCTGCACGCGGATCTTCAGGCCCATGGCGTCGGCCACGGTCTTGATGGCTTTCTTGGCGTAGATCGAACGCGCGCCGCTGTCATAAAAAGCCAGGCCGATGAAACCAACCGCCTCGCAGCTTTTCAAAATTTCGTCGCCCACCGGGCCGTCCAGCGACTTGCGCATGTGGGTGATGGAACTGAACAGGAACGGCATGGTCGGCACCTGCGTCAACGGGCAAATGCCGTTCATGGGGCTGACGTTGACGCGGGTGAAGTCCAGCGCGCCAATCTTGACCTGGTCAATGGTTTCCTTCTCGCTGCCCAGAGCCTGTTTGTTGAAGACCTTGATTTTGTGTTTGCCGCCGCTCTTCTTCTCGAGCAGTTCGCTCATGTGCTTGACGGCCGCCACGGTGGGGTAGTCGTCGGCATTGTGGGTGTCGGCCGAGCGGAACTCGGTGGC
>JANMMR010000113.1:0-2578 GCA_031373455.1 Rhodoferax sp. | reverse complement strand
TCGTTGGTGGTCAGCGGCTCGGTCACCACGATGCAGATGCGGTCCTCGGGGCCGTTCAAGGCGGCGAGGTCCACGCGCAGGTCTTCGTCTTTGAGATGCACTTCGCCAAACGGGTACTGCCGCACCAGGTGAAAAAGCTGGGTGCTGGCATGCGCCCACAGGGCCTGGCCATTGGAGAGCAAAAAATTGAAGGTGCCGTGGCTGGCGATCTGCGGCACCAGCTCCCGCAGCGTGAGCGACAACTCCTGCACGCTGGGCACGTTGTAGTGCGACTTGGCCAGCTCCTGCATCAGCCAGCAAAAGGCCAGCTCGCTGTCGGTGTCGCCCACCGGGCGGAAACTGCCGTGCAGGCGCGGGTTGAAATTTTTCAGGTCGCCGTTGTGCGCAAACACCCAATAACGGCCCCACAATTCGCGCACAAACGGGTGGCTGTTTTCCAGCCGCACGGCGCCCACCGTGGCTTTGCGCACATGCGCCACCACGTTGTGACTTTTCACCGGGTAACTGCGCAACATCTGCGCGATGGGGGAGGCTGCGGCGCTTTCCTTGTCGATGAAATACCGGATGCCCTTGCCCGGCAGGCCGCCTTCACTCTCGAAAAACGCCATGCCCCAGCCGTCGCCGTGGTGGCCGGTGGCGCCGCCGCGCTGCGCAAATCCGGTGAAGCTCAGGTGCAGGGCTGCCGGCAGGCGGCTGTTCATTCCAAGGAGTTGGCACATGGCGGCTGGTCGTTTGAGTGGCGCGGTCCCGGTTGGCTCTAAATTGGTTCAATCATACCCATATTGGGTATGAAAGTGGCAATTTTTGTGATGAATGCCATTTTTTAAAGAAAAATCGGGCCCTAAGTCACGAGTTGATTGAATTTATTGCTATATAAATAATAGCAAATTCCACCATCAACTGCGCGGCTCAGACCACAGTTTGCCGCCAGTGGCCCAGTTTTCACGCTTCACGTCGGTGATGATCACGTCAACCGACTCGGGCTGGCTGCCCAGCACCTCCACGGTGATGCGGGTGATCTCTTCGACCAGTTTTTTCTTTTGCGCGAGGGTGCGGCCCTCCAACATTTCAACGTGGTACGTGGGCATTTTTTTTCTATCCTTTCAGGTGGTTTGTGGCGTTTGAATTCGCGTGGCGCAGGCTTGGCAGATGCAGGCCAGGTTGCGACTGGCCGCAGGTATTTGCGCCAGCAGTTCAGCGTCCATCTTCAGGCCCGTGCACCAGCAGGCGGGTTGCGCGATTCCGGTGGCTTTTTCAAGCTCCATGGCGCACAAGTTGGCCTTGCCGCACAAGGGGCAAACAGAAGCGTCAAGGGGAGAAGCGTCAAGTGGCATCGCGAACCTGCGCGGCGATTTCATAGGAGCGCAGGCGCGCGGAATGTTCGAAGATTTGCGAGGTGATCATCAGCTCATCGGCGCCGGTGCGTTCAATAAAGGCCTGCAGCGCCGCGCGCACCGTGGCCGGCGAGCCAATGGCCGAGCAGGGCAAAACCGTGTCCAGCAAGGCACGCTCCTGCGGACCAATCGTCGCGAGGTAGTCCTCCACCGGCGGAGGCAACTGGCGCGGCCGGCCGCTGCGCAGTGCCACAAAGGCCTGCCGCATGGAACTGGCGCGCCACACGGCTTCTTCGTCGGTGTCGGCCGCGAAAACGTTGAAACCCAGCATCACATAAGGTTTGGCCAGGGTTTTGGAGGGGCGAAACGCGGAGCGGTAAATCGCGATGGCCTGCATCATCTGCTGCGGCGCGAAGTGAGAGGCAAAGGCGTAGGGCAGGCCCAACGCGGCGGCAAGTTGTGCGCCGAAGGTGCTCGAGCCCAGAATCCACACCGGCACCTTGGCGCCCAGGCCCGGCACGGCGCGCACGGTTTGTTGCGGCTCGTCGGACATGAAGTCCATCAGCTCGACCACGTCTTGCGGGAATTCGTCGGAGTCGCTGCTCAAATTGCGCCGCAGCGCACGCGCGGTGAGCTGGTCGGAGCCGGGCGCGCGGCCCAGGCCCAGGTCAATGCGGCCGGGGTAGAGCGCTTCGAGTGTGCCAAACTGTTCGGCGATGACCAAGGGTGAATGGTTGGGCAACATGATGCCGCCTGCGCCGACACGGATGGTTGTTGTGGCCCCCGCCACATGGCCGATCAACACGGCGGTGGCGGCGCTGGCAATGCCCGGCATGCCGTGGTGTTCGGCCAGCCAATACCGCTGGTAGCCGAGTTTCTCGGCGTGTTGCGCCAGGCTGCTGGAGTTGCGGAAGGATTGGGCGGGCGTGCTGCCTTCGAGAATCGGGGAGAGGTCCAGAACGGAAAACGGGATCATGGGCATGGTCACCCATTGTCCGGTAAAGTGACCGAAGGCCGATTGCACCTGCGCACAAGCCCCTAAGTGAAACCTTCGAATGAAGCCCCATGAAAATCCGTGAACTCGCCAGTGGTTTGATGTTCCCCGAAGGCCCGGTGGCGATGGACGATGGCTCCGTCATTCTGGTGGAAATCGGCCGTCGCACCCTGACACGCGTGGCTGTCGACGGCAAAAAAACCATCCTCGCCGACATGGGCGGCGGCCCTAACGGCGCGGCCATCGGCCC
>JANMMR010000090.1:0-7567 GCA_031373455.1 Rhodoferax sp. | reverse complement strand
CTGCCGAAGCATCGGCCGCCGGTGGGTCGTTCACAGTCATGGGCGCATTTTATAGAGCCGTCATCAGCAGCACGGATATTCCCGGCTAGGATGCTGGCATGAGTGCGCTTGAGTTGACGCTGATGTACCTGCTGGCCGCCGTGATCGGCGTGGTGGTGTGCCGCTCGCTCAAATTGCCGCCGATGCTCGGTTACCTCGTGGTCGGGGTGGTGATCGGCCCCAACGCCTTGGCGCTTGCGCAGAACTCGGAGCGTGTGCGGTACCTGGGCGAATTCGGTGTGGTGTTCCTGATGTTCGTGATTGGCCTGGAATTCAACCTCTCGCGGCTGCGCGCCATGCGCAGCCATGTTTTTGGCCTGGGCCTGTTTCAGGTGGTGCTCACGATCCTGGTCGCCACCACGGCCTCATTGCTGCTGGCCTGGGCGGCGCCGGCCTGGTGGGGCATGAAGTGGCAGACCGCTTTGGCGCTGTCCAGCGCGCTGGCGATGAGCAGCACGGCGATGGTGATCAAGCTGATGTCCGAGCGGCTCGAGATGGAATCCGAACACGGCAAACGCGTGATGGGCATCCTGCTGTTTCAGGATCTGGCCGTGGTGCCCCTGCTGGTGCTCATACCCGCCTTGGGTGCCAGCGCCGAGGACCTGCTGGGCGCGTTGGCGATTGCCGCACTGAAAGCCATCGCGCTCATCAGCGTGTTGCTGGTCGGTGGCCAGCGCGCCATGCGCGCCTGGCTGACGCTGGTGGCACGGCGCAAAAGCGAAGAGCTGTTTGTGTTGAACCTGCTGCTGGTGACGCTGGGCCTGGCCTGGTTGACCGAACTGGCCGGGTTGAGCCTGGCCCTGGGCGCCTTCATTGCCGGCATGTTGATTTCGGAAACCGAGTTCAAACACCAGGTGGAGACCGACATCCGGCCGTTCCACGACGTGTTGCTCGGCCTGTTTTTCATCAGCATCGGCATGATGCTGGACTGGCGGCTGGTGTTTGAGCGCTGGCCCCTGGTGCTGCTGCTGGTCACCGTGCCGGTGTTGTTCAAGACACTGTTGGTGGCGTTGCTGGCGCGCTTGCTGGGTGCCAGCGACGGTGTCGCCCTGCGCACTGGCCTGTATCTGGCGCAGGCGGGGGAATTCGGATTTGTGCTGATCACGCTGGCCAGCGCCCACCAGCTGGTGCCGCCGCATTTGTTCAACCCGATTCTCGCCAGCATGGTGTTGTCGATGATTGCCACACCCTTCATCATCATGCGCAGCAACTGGCTGGTGCTGCGCCTGGTGAGCAACGAATGGATGATGCAATCGCTGCAGATGACCAGCATCGCGCGCAAATCGATCAATGTCGACAAACACGTGATCATCTGCGGCTACGGGCGCTGCGGGCAAAATCTGGCGCGCCTGCTCGAAGGCGAAGGCATTCCCTACATGGCGCTGGACCTGGACCCCGACCGCGTCCGCCAGGCCGCCGCCGCCGGTGATTCGGTGGTTTTTGGCGATGCCGCCCGCCTCCAGGCGCTGATGGCGGCAGGCCTGGCTCGCGCCAGCGCCGTCGTGGTGACCTACCTGGACACCGCCGGCGCGCTCAAGGTGCTCTCCAACATCCGCAGCCATTCGCCCAATGTGCCGGTCATAGTGCGCACGCAGGATGACCATAACCTGGAGGCGCTCCAACGGGCCGGTGCCACCGAAGTGGTGCCGGAAGCGATCGAAGGCTCGCTGATGCTGGCCAGCCACGCGCTGGCGCTGGTCGGCGTGCCCATGCGCCGGGTGATCCGGGTTGTGCAGAACCAGCGCGACGCGCGTTACAACCTCCTGCGCGGCTATTTCCACGGGGCCGATGATGACGGTGTCGACGAGCTGCACCACGAGCGCCTGACCACCGTGGTGCTGCCGCACCTGGCGCTGGCCGCCGGCAAACCGATCGCCAGCTTCGCGCTGCAAAGCCTGGGCGTGCGCGTGGTCAGTTTGCGACGGGCGCTGGGCAAGGCGAGCGCGCCCGGCGATGACGCACTGCTCGCCAGCGGCGATACTCTGGTGCTGTCGGGCCAGGCCGAAGCGCTGGCCGTTGCCGAGCAGAAAATCCTGCGCGGCTGATCTCCGAAACCGGGCCAAAACCGATGCAAAACCAGAGTGTCAACCAATACCTGCGCGACAACATCCGCACCGTGCCGAACTGGCCGGCGCCCGGGGTGCAGTTTCGCGACATCACGCCGCTCTTGCAAAACGCGCGGGTGTTCCGCGTGTTGATCGACGCCTTTGTGCACCGCTACATGGATGCCGCCATGCGCCCCGATGTAGTGGCCGGCCTGGACGCGCGGGGCTTCATCCTGGGCGCTGTGGTGGCTTACGAATTGAATGTCGGTTTTATTCCGATCCGCAAAAAGGGCAAGCTGCCCTTCACCACGGTGGAGGAAACCTACGAGCTTGAATACGGCAGCGCGACGGTCGAGCTGCACACCGACGCCGTCAAGCCGGGTGACCGGGTGCTCCTGATTGACGATCTGATCGCCACCGGCGGCACCATGATGGCCGGCAAAAAACTGCTGGAAAAACTCGGCGCCGTGGTCATGGAAGGCGCGGCGATTGTGGATTTGCCGGAGTTGGGCGGCTCCAAAAAACTGCGCGACAGTGGTTTGCCGCTTTTTACGCTGGTTGACTTCGCCGGGCACTAGGCGCGGCCAAGGCGCTGGCAGCGTTCAGTTCAAATCGCCGTATTGGGTCGGCCCGAGGGGCGAAACCCGCTCGTCGCCGTCGTGGGCATCGGCCAAATCGGCTGGCACAGCAGGTGTTGCCATGCGTTTGCCGGATTTCTGGATTTCGCCCGAAGCAAACAGCGGCGCACCTTTGCCCTGCGCTGAAAACGCGTTCTTGAAGGCCTGAACTTCGTCGGCGTTGATGGGATCGACGGCGCGCGCCGCATGAACCGGCGCTTGCGGCCTGCCGCTGGGCGCCTGGCGGTTGGTGAGCCCCGCCGCCACGTAATCGCTCAGGCGCCAATACACCGCCGCTACCACGATCTCAAACCGGTTCTTGGCGTTGTGGGCGATCAGCGCTTCAATCTCTGCCATGCGCTGCGGGTCTTCGGCGGCCTGGCTCACCATGTCCATCATCACCAGAAAACTGGCGCCGCGCGAATCCAGCGACAAGACCTTGAATTTGTAACTCGCCGAAAGCACGCCCGCTGAGGACATCGCGTGGCGAACCACCGCGTAAAGCTGTTCGCGGCGCTCGACGCGCTCGGCACGGCGGCCTTGCGGCGGCCTTGAATCCTGGGCGCCAGCGGGTGGTTGGGACGGTGCGGGGTCTTCCACGGTGGCATTGGACGGGGATTTCGCCGCCGATTTTTGCGAAAGCCAGTTGATCAGGGACATCTCAGGTTACCGACACGCGTTTGCGACGGTCAGTCATGCGTTTGGTCAGGATCGCGCCCAGTCCCATGGCCAGGGCCAGGGCGACGCGCGGGAGTTTTTGCGACATCTCGCTGTATTTGATGTACGTGAGGTTCCAGAGTTTGCATTCGGCAACGGCCTGCACGGTAGCGTTGCGCGGCGTGTGCGAGAAAAACCCGCCCTCGCCCACGGCGGAGCCGGCACTGACGATGGCCAGATGCACCTTGCCGTTTTCGTCTTCAAAATGCACGCTCAGGCTGCCGGACTCGAGGAAATACAGGGTGCGGTCCAGCGAACCCTGCGCAATCAGCATCTGGCTCGGCGCCAGCGTGAAGCATTGCATGAACGGCGCCATCGCCTCCCACTGCGCGGCGGCGACCGACTTGGCCAGCGCATCTTCGACCGTGTTGCGCGTGATGGCGCTGATCAGGCCTTTGATGTCGGGCGCATTGGGTTTTTGCTGCAGATCAAATATTGCGTTCATAGCCTCATAACCGTAACCCGGGTCCAAGTGTTGGATTCTGTGCAAAAGCCGATATTACAGCCATTGTGCAGATTTTGGTCACATCCACAGGCTTATGCGCGGCGGCCTTATTTACCGATGCAGAACTTTGAAAAGATCTCGCCCAGGAGGTCGTCGGCGCTGAATTCACCGGTGATTTCACCCAGCGCATTCTGGCCCAGCCGCAGTTCTTCGGCCAGCAGCTCGATGGCGGGCTGCGTTTGCGCGAGGTGTTCGCGCGCCAGCGTCAGGTGCTTTTTGACCTGGACGAGCGCCTTGACGTGGCGTTCACGGGCAATATAGACGCCCTCAGCGCCGGCCTGCCATCCCGCCAGGCGCAACAGCCGCTGGCGCAGCGCATCGAGCCCCAGGCCGGTTTTGGCCGAGAGGTAAATCGCGTCCGGGTCATGGGGGCTGTTGCCGGGTACCTCAGCCAGATCAGCCTTGTTCCACACATCCAGCAAGGGCACGCCGGGCACGGTGGTTTTTTCCAGCGTCTGGCGGATGGCGGCGTCTCGTTGGCTGTGCAAAGGCTCGTGCCGGTGCGTGAGGTCGTGCAGAAACAGCACAACATCAGCGCCGGCAATTTCCGACCAGGCGCGTTCGATGCCGATTTTTTCCACTGCATCTTCGCTGCTGCGCAAACCCGCCGTATCAACGATGTGGATCGGCACACCCTCGATCTGGATGGTTTCCTGAACCTTGTCGCGGGTGGTTCCGGGAATCGGCGTGACGATCGCCAGCTCGGCCCCGGCCAGCGCGTTGAGCAGGGATGATTTGCCGGCGTTGGGCTGCCCGGCGATCACCACCTTGATGCCCTCGCGCAGCAAAGCGCCCTGGCGTGTGCGGCCCAACGCCGCCTCGATGTGTGTCTGCAGGTGCGCCAACTGGCCCTGGGCATCGGCTTTTTGCAGGAAGTCGATGTCTTCTTCGGGAAAGTCGAGCGTTGCCTCGACCAGCATGCGCAGGCGCACCAGCGCGTCGCGCAGGCGGTGGATTTCGTTCGAGAACTCGCCCGAGAGCGACCGGCTGGCGCCGCGCGCCGCCGCTTCGGTGCTGGCGTCGATCAGGTCGGCCACGGCTTCGGCCTGCGCCAGATCGAGTTTGCCGTTCAAAAATGCGCGCTCGGTGAATTCACCGGGCCGCGCAATGCGGGTGCTGCCGCCCGCTGCCTGCAGGCAACGCGCCAGCAACAGCTGCAACACCACCGGACCGCCGTGGGCCTGCAGCTCGAGCACGTCTTCACCGGTGAACGAGCCCGGCTGCGGGAAATACAGGGCCAGGCCACGGTCGATGGCCGAGCCATCGTCATCGGCAAACGCGAGATAGGTGGCTTCACGCGCCGCCAGCGCACGCCCGCACACCGCCTGCATCACCGCGCCGGCCAGCGGCCCCGAGACCCGCACGATGCCCACACCGCCGCGCCCTGGCGCAGTGGCAATGGCGGCAATGGTGTCCTGGTGGTTGTGCACGGCTAAGAAATGTATGCTATCTTATTTATAGCGTAAAACGCATGTTTTACGTGACTTGGTTGCCAAAAAGACCGAATTTTTCCGGTCAGACAGCGTAAAACCGACAATTGTTAACATGGGTGTTAACAATTGTTGGTTTCAGCTCCGGCCGCGCGCCTGGCGCAAGGCTCAGGAGAATTTGGGCAGGTTGAACTGCGGCGGCACACCCATGCGGGTGTTGATGATCCACTGCTGCGCGATCGACAAGACGTTGTTGGTGATCCAGTAGAGCACCAGGCCCGACGGGAAGAAGAAAAACATCACCGAAAACGCCAGCGGCATGAACCACATCAGCTTGGCCTGCATGGGATCCGGCGGCGCCGGGTTCAGCGCGGTTTGCAGCATGGTGGTGGCAGTCATCACCAGCGGCAGGATGAAGAACGGGTCGGGCGCCGAGAGGTCCTTGATCCACAAGGCCCAGGGCGCGTTGCGCATCTCCACACTGGAGAGCAACACCCAATACAGCGCGATGAACACCGGAATCTGCACCATGATCGGGAAGCAGCCGCCCATCGGGTTGACCTTCTCCTCTTTGTAGATGCGCATCATCTCCTGCTGCATCTGCTGCGGGTTGTCTTTGAGGCGCTCGCGCATCTCGGTGATCTTCGGGTTGATGGCCTTCATCTTGGCCATGCTCGAATAGGCTTTGGCGTTGAGCCAATAGAAAGCAATTTTGAGCAACAGCACCAGCGCCATGATGGACCAGCCCCAGTTGTGGATGAAGCTGTTGAGCCAGTCGAGCAACCAATACAGCGGCTTGGCCAGCACTGTAAGCCAGCCGTAGTCTTTGACCAGCTCCAGCCCGGGCGTCAGCGCTTCGAGCACTTTTTCTTCTTGCGGTCCGGCGAACAACCTCGCTTCCACCGCCTTGCTGGCCCCCGGCGCGATGTTGTCCAGCGGCGTGATCATGCCGACCGAATACAGGTTGGTGTCGACCTTGCGCATGAACAGGTCGCGCTTGATGCCGTCACTCAGCAGCCAGGCGCTGATGAAATAGTGCTGGGCCATGGTGACGTACCCGTTGCTGGCCTGTTTTTCGATGTCGATCTTGTTCTTCTCGATGTCGGTGAACTCGACCTTCTGGTATTTTTGCGCCTCGGTGTAGACCGCCGGGCCGGTGAAGGTGGAATAAAACGACGACTCGCCAGCCAGCTTGTTGCCGTCGCGCACGAGTTGCAGGTAAAGCTGGGGCGACACCGGTGCCGCGCCGACGTTGACCACCTCGTGTTTCACGCCGATCACATACGAGCTGCGGGTGAAGGTGTAGGTCTTGACGAGTTTGACGCCGCCTTGCTCGGGCGACTCGAGTGTCAACACCAGGGTGTTCGCGCCGTTTTTGAGGGTGCGCTCGCCCGGCGCCGCCGTCATGATGGCTTTGTGGGTGGGAAAACTGCCGCCGCCCGCGCCCGCGATCAAACCGGTTTGGGCCATGTAGATGCGGTCTTTGCTTTGGTCCAGCAGCACAACGTTTTTGGATTTGTCGTCGGTGTCCACGTGTTTCAGGAATTCGGCGCGCACCAGGGAGCCGCCTTCGGTATCGACAGTCAGCTTGAGCACATCGGTGGTCAGCACGATCTGCTCGCGCACAGCCGGTGCTGGTGCTGCAGCGCCCGCCGTGGTTGCAGGTGCCGCTGTTGGCGCTGTGCTTGTTGCGCCCGCTGCGGGCGGCAATGCAGCGCCTGCTGTGGTGCCCGCGGGCACGCCGGCTGCCGAAGGCACGGCGGAGCTGGCGGCCGAAGGCACACCCGAGGCCGGCGCGGCGGCTGACACCGCCGGTTTGGCGGGGGTCGGGAAAAACGTGGCTTTGTGCCCGTTGAAGACCTGCCAGTTGTCCCACAACATGACCATCGAGAAGCCAAAAATCACCCACAAAATGGTGCGCCGGATATCGTTCATGGGTGAAGGTTTCGCGAAGGAGGTGAAAGGAGACGGGAAAAAAGCCGGGGCATTTGGGCGGGGACGGGGTCATGCCCGCCGTCGCACCAGGGCTGGCACCGCGCCAGGCGCCCCAAGGTGAGGCAACTGCCCGCCCATGCGCCGTGTTGCTCAAGCGCGCCCAGGGCGTAAGCGGAACAACTGGGCTCAAAGCGGCAGCTGTTGCCAAGCCAGGGGCTCAGCAGCAAGCGGTAGCCTTTGACCAGGCCGATCAAGACGGCTTTCAACATGGGTTCAGGG
>JANMMR010000087.1:0-3548 GCA_031373455.1 Rhodoferax sp. | reverse complement strand
AGTCGCGCCGCCGCGTCTTGCAACTGCTGGGCGGTTGGGCAAGTGCCGCGGCCTTGCCGCTGGTTTGGGCAGCAGAAATCTGGATCAAGGGCACCACCCGCGGGCGATCGGCGGTTTTTGCCACGGAGGCCTTGTCGAACCAGCCCGAGGCGTCGGCCCGCGCCGCCTTGCCGCGGATGGTGCAGGTGTTGTGGACGTTTGACGCTGCCAGCGTGCCAGAAGCGAAGGAGCAGCGCCGCGTGCAGGATCGCGTGTGGGCCGAGGCGCAGGCGCAAGTCAAATCGGTAGGCGCGGTGCGCTTGGTGGCCACTGGCCGGGCACCTGAAGGCGCCTTTTGGTGTTTCTATGCGCCGGAAAAATTCAAGGTCTCGGCCTTGGCCGAAGCGCTCGCAGGTTTTGACAGCACCGACCAAGCCCTGGCAGCGCGTCTGCGCAACCGCCTCTCCTGGGTGGAGCGGCTGGACCCGAAATGGACCTGGATCGAAGCGCTGCTGCGCGAGATGGCTCGTTAGCAGCGAGGCAACTGCCAGCCAGTTGATGGCCGGCGCGTCAACGCTTTGCTGCTTACTTCACCACCGAATAATTCACCGGCAGCCACACGTAACTCGTCGCGCCATCCGTGCGCACGCGGCCCAGGCCGGGGAAGGAAATGTGTGCGACGGCCAGGATGTACTGCTCACGTGCCGCTTCCTTGTACAACGCGGTGCGCACGTCGGCGGCGTTGGCGCTGTCGGTGTCAAACTGGATCGCCACCTCCGGCCGCGCAAACTGCACCGCCGCCACGTGCATCAAGTCGCCAAACACCAGCATTTTCTGGCCCTTGCTTTCCACCACAAACACACTGTGGCCCGGGGTGTGGCCGCGCGTCACCACGGCGCGAATGCCGCCAGACAACTCGGTGGTGCCGTCGTAGGGTTGAAACTTGCCAGCCGCCACGTAGGGGTTGAGCGAGGCCTGCGCGCCCTGGAAAAAACCCTTCATGGCTTCGGGTGCTTTGTCCAGATTTTCCTTGGAGAGCCAAAAATCGGCGTCGGCTTTGTCGGCCCGCACGATGGCATTGGGGAACGAACGCTGGCCGCCGTTCATCAGCCCGCCCACGTGGTCGGCGTGCATGTGTGTGACATACACCTCATCGACCTGTTCGGGCGTGTACCCCGAGGCTTTGAGGTTGTCCAGGAGGTTGCCCAGCGTCGGGCCGAAGAGTTTGGCCGCCCCGGTGTCGATCAAAATCAGCTTGGCGCCGGTGTTGATCAAAAACGCGTTGACCGAGGTCTCCAGCGGGCTCGCCAGCGACTGCGCGGCCAAGGCGCGGTCTACTTCCGCCTCGGTGATTTTGGTGAGGATCTTGTTGACTGGCAGCACCACCGTGCCGTCTGACAAGGCGGTGATTTCATAGTCCCCCAACATCATGCGGTAAAAGCCAGGCCCGCTTTTTTTGACCATGGGCGCACCGGCGTGGGCGGCAAGACTGGTCAACAGCACGGCGCACAACGCGCCGGCAAGGCGCTGCAACAAACGCTTGAACATGGTGATTTCCTGTAAAGAAAGTAATTAAAAGGCGAAAGTCTATTGTGCCGCCTGTGGCTTTTTTTTGCAGCCTTTAAAATTGTAGCCATGATTGTTTTGCAGGGCCTTCGCCAACACCGGGCCGTTCGCGTCGCCCGCTTCATGTTGGTGTGGTTCGCTCTGTCGCTGGGCGCGGCCATCGCCTCACCACTGGTGAACCCGCAATCGACCGAGCTGATCTGCACGGGCACCGGTGTGATGAAGCTCTTGGTCAAGTCGTATGACGGCAGTGGCAGCGAGGTTGCCAGCCGCATGCTGGACTGCCCCTTGTGCGCTACCTTGGCCGCGCCGCCGCCTGCAGACAACATCGGTACACAGGCGCCGCGGTTCTCGGGCTGCGTGCTGCAAACGGCCCGCGCTGCGAACCACGTTGTGCGCACCGCCGCGCCGCTTCTGGCGCGCGGACCACCGGTTTTCTCCTGAGTGTTTGCGTCCAAAACGCTGCCTTTGCGTAAATTTCCCTAAATTTGCGACTGAGGCAGCGGCGGCTGGCCGATGTGGCCTGTATGGCCGCCTGCATACCTGCAGGCGGCACGTCACCGCAAGGCTTGAAACTACCGCTGAGCTGCTTCACGTACTGTCATCCGGCCCAAGTGCCACCCTACAACATCAATCTGCAAGAAAACACACCATGAAATCCATCACCCTCCATACCGTCGCTTTGGCAACCGCTTTGCTGGCGGGCGCCCCCGCGTACCTGGGCGCGCAAACCGCCGCACCAGTCGACGTCAAAAACGCCTGGGTGCGCACTACGGTGCCGGGGCAAAAAGCCACCGGTGCGTTCATGACACTCACTGCCAAAGACGGTGCGCGCCTGGTCGGTGCATCTTCGCCGGTGGCGGGTGTTGCTGAAATCCACGAAATGAAAATGGACGGCGACGTGATGAAAATGCGCGCGCTGCCCGATGGCCTGGACTTGCCCGCCGGCAAAACAGTGGAGCTCAAGTCGGGCGGTTACCACGTCATGCTGCTGGACTTGAAAGCCGCGTTGCCCAAAGACAGCAGGATTGCGTTGACCTTGACGTTCAAGGACGCCAAGGGTGCGCAAAGCCGCATCGAGCTCAAAGTTCCCGTGGCCACGGCGAACCCAAGTGGAAAGGCCGAGGAATCAGCCCACAAGCATTGAAATCCGCAAAAAAGTTAACATGGGTATTAACATTTTCCTGTGTTGAGCCCGTTTTTCAAGTTTTAGTGGTGATTTAGGCCGTCAAGTCACGAAAAATGGCGATTATTTGCTATATAAATAATAGCATTGCTTTGGGTCAAAATCCCAGCCGCCTGAGTCAAGGTTTTGGAGTCAGGGCTTCGATTCAAGGCTCCTGGCTTTCCCGCAGGAAACTTGCAAAACGCGGCTTCCCACTGGGCGTGGTGTCACGGTAACTGTAAGTGACCATGCTGCCGACGGCGGGTGGGTTGCGTCGTTGCTCGTCGTTGAAACCGGTGCCCAGCTTGAAGCGTTGGCCGTCTTCGGTTTTCACATCCAGTGCGCCGAGCACGCCCTTGAACTTGCCTTTCCCGGGCACGTGGGCGACCACCTGGGCTTCAGCGTCAGCCACCTTTTTGAGTTTCAACAAGGCCGGGTTGCGGCCGGTCACGTAAGGTGCGTTGGCAAGGTGCAACATCAAACCTTCACCGCCCTGGGCCACGACGGATTCGAGGCGGTCGCGCAGGGCGGCCGGGGTTGCAACGCGAAACTGCTCCACGCCCGCCACGTGGGGAGAATTGATGCCGCGCACAATCAGTTTGATGCGGGCCGCGCGCTCGGAAAAGTCGCCAGCCCCGTCTGGGAGCTCAAACACCATGTAGCGGACCTGCTCCCACTCCTGGTCCACGGGCTGGGTTTTGCGCACCATGCCAGACAAGGCATCGAACTTGCCCCGCGCCAGCCACAATTCGCCATCGAGCGGGGTTTTGGGCAATTTGGCTAAAAACCAGGCCGGGGCCGCGACGGTTCGGCCACTGCGAAACTTGAGCTGGCTGCC
>JANMMR010000048.1:0-1943 GCA_031373455.1 Rhodoferax sp. | reverse complement strand
CTGCGGCCGGCCATCATCTGGATGGACCAGCGCCGCGCCGCCGGGCTGCCGCAACTCTCCCTGTTTTGGCGCAGCCTCTTCAAAATCATTGGCATGGGCGACACCATCCGCTACTTCTGACACGAGGCCGAATGCAACTGGATCGCGCAGAACCAGCCAGACATCTGGGCCCGGACCGACAAATTTCTGCTGCTCTCGGGTTACCTCAACTACCGCTTCACCGGGCGATTTGTCGACGCCATCGGTTCGCAGGTGGCCTACATTCCCTTCGAGCAGAAAACGCAAAAATGGGCCGGCAAGGGCGACTGGAAATGGCAGGCGCTGGCCGTCAAGCCGCACATGTTGCCCGAGCTGGTGGCTGCGGGCACCACCATCGGCGCGGTCGATGCGGCCGTGGCCGAGGCTACCGGCATTCTTTTGGGAACACCGGTGATCGCCGGCGCGGCTGACAAAGCCTGCGAGGTGCTGGGCGCCGGTTGCCTCACGCCCGATGTTGCCTGCCTCTCCTACGGCACGGCGGCCACCATCAACACCAGCACGCAAAAATACACCGAGCCCACGCCGATGATCCCGCCCTACCCCTCGGCGGTGCCCGGCCACTACAACACCGAGGTGCAGATCAGCCGGGGTTACTGGATGGTGAACTGGTTCAAAGAGCAGTTTGGCCTGCACGAGCAACAGCTCAGCCAGAACAGCGGCGTGCCGCCCGAGCGCCTGTTTGACGCACTGGTCAACGCCGTGCCGCCGGGCTCGCTGGGGCTGACGCTGCAACCCTACTGGAACCCCGGCATCAAGATTCCCGGCCCTGAGGCCAAAGGCGCGATCATCGGTTTTGGTGACGTGCACACCCGCGCCCACCTGTACCGCGCCATTCTCGAAGGCCTGGCCTACGCCCTGCGCGAAGGCAAGGAGCGGATCGAAAAACGCGGCGGCCAAAAGATCACGCGCATCCGCATCTCGGGCGGCGGCTCACAAAGTGACGCCGCCATGCAGCTCAGTGCCGACATCTTCAACCTGCCCTGCGAGCGCCCGCACCTGTATGAGACCAGTGGCCTGGGCGCCGCCATGGTCGCGGCCGTCGGCTTGAAACTGCACCCCGACTTTGAAACCGCCGTGCACGAGATGACGCGGGTCGGGCGCGTTTTCACACCCGATCCCGAGCATGTACGCACCTACGACGCGCTGTACAAACGCATCTACGCTCGCATGTACCGGCGCCTGCAGCCCCTGTACAAAGACATGCAAGAGATCACCGGCTACCCGGCAAAGTGACAACCAACCCGCAACCCGCTGGCGCGCCCATCGACAAACCCAGCGACGGCCCCAACCTGGTTTTGCTGGCGCTGGCGCTGTCGATGGGCGCAGCCGTGTCGCTGGGCATTGCGCGGTTTGCCTACGGCCTGCTGTTGCCGCCGATGCGCGACGACCTCGGCTGGTCGTACCTGCTGGCGGGCTCGATGAACACCGCCAACGCATTGGGTTATTTGCTCGGTGCGCTGGCCCTGCCGGGGCTCTTGAAGCGGCTCGAAGCCGTGCAGGTGTTGCTCATCGGCGCGGCATTGGCCAGCGCCCTGGTGTTTGCCACCGGCGGGCTGCTGGCCGCGCGGCTGGCGGCCCAGACGCCCGAGCGCAGCGGTTTTCTGATCGGGCTGTATTACGGCGGCACCGGTTTTGGCATCGTGCACTCGGCGCTGCTGGTGCCCGCCGTGTTGCAAGCGGCAGCGGGCCAGCCGCACGCCTGGGCCTGGGCCTGGTGGGCGCTGGCACTGGGTTGTGTGGCGGGAACGCTGGTCCTGATCTGGCCGGCGCGGGTGATGGGCCGAGTGGCCCAGAGCACCGGCGCGGGCAACGCCAACGCGGGCGCAAACAAATCCGCCGCAGCGAAAGGCCCGCAGCCGACCGAACACGCCTTTCGGTCGCGCGATTTCCGTTTTTCGCTGGCG
>JANMMR010000037.1:0-2519 GCA_031373455.1 Rhodoferax sp. | reverse complement strand
GGCGTGATCGCCCTGGCGGTGGTGGCGGCGCAGGGCGGCGTGCACATGCCGCAGGCGGCGCCCGGCTGGTGGGGCCTGCTGGCGCTGACCTTTCTGTACGGCACCGCCTTCACCATCATGTTCACGGTCTTGCCCAAACTCGGCGTGGCCGGCAGCTCGCCCATCATGAACGTGGAGCCGGTCTTCGCCTTGGTGCTGGCCTGGGCCTTGCTCGGGCAGTCCATCGCCGCCATCCAGGTGTCCGGCGCGTTGATTGTGGTGGGCGCCGTGATGTGGTTGGGGTTGCGCAAACGCTGAGGCCCGGACTCAAACCCAGGTTCAGGCGCGCGGCTCACCCCGCTCGTTGACGATGAGGGTGGGGCCCGGCTGTGTGGTCATCTGGACACGGTGGTCCTGGCCCTGGAAGTTGTAGACCACGTCCCAATAGGCCGGTGTCGCCTGGGCGCCGGTGGTGGTACAGCGCTGCACGTCCTGGGTTTGCCCGGATTGCATTGAGCCGTCGCGGCCAACATTGGAGCCAATCACGCCGCCAGCCAGCGCGCCCCCGGCCGTGGCGACGTCTTTTCCGAAGCCGCCACCCACCTGGTGCCCCAATATGCCGCCAATCACCGCACCCACCAGCGCGCCGCCCACGTTGGGGCTGGCACGCCCCTGGGCCACCGGCTCGCGCTCAATCCAACAGCGTTGTCCGGACTGGGCCAACACGGCACGCACCGAGGTGATGTTGACCTCATACAGGCGCTCGTCGCGGCGTGGGCGGTTGTCGTACACGGCCATCGGCGGAGGCGCGTAGCGGTTGTCCTCCACCTGCAGGTCGCGGCGGACCACCCGCACAGACGACACACTGTTGTTCAGGCCCATCGCTGCCAGCGAGTCATAACGCCCCGGGCGCAGGATCACACAACGCCCGCGAAACCCGGCATCCGAGCAGGCCTCCCACCGGTCGCCGAGCACCACTACCGAGGAGGCCCGGTCATTGAAGCCCGAGCGCGCAAAATCGTCCACCTGCGCATCGGCGGTGAAGCTGCGCCCCTCAAACCCTTCGCGCTCGTAAAAAATAACCTGCGCGGCCACCGGCAGCGGCAAGGGCAACGGCAATGGCGCCTGCACATACCGCGGCTCTTCCACCCGCGCCAAGCGGTTGGCCGACCGGGCCGAGGAGAGCCGATTGCCCATGCCCATGGCCGCCAGGTTGGTATACCGCCCCGGGCGCAGCACCACGCAGCGGCCGCTGAAGCGTTGGTCTTCACAAAGCTCCCAGGCGTCGCCGATCACCATGGCCGAGGAGGCGCGGTCGTTGAAGCCCGAGCGCCCAAAGTCTTCCAGCGGGTCGACCACGGTGAGCGAGCGCCCTTCAAAACCGGCACGTTCGTAAAAGATGATCTGCGTGGGCATGGGCAGCGGCGCATACCGGTTGTCGGGTACGCGCTGGCCCGCCTCGATGGCGCGCACCGAGGTGATGCGCCCGCTCAGGCCCATCGCATTCAGCGACCCATATTGCCCCGGGCGCAGCACGATGCAGCGCCCGCCGAACCGCACGTCTTCGCAGGCTTCCCAACGCTCACCCAGCACCAGCACAGACGACGCCCGCTCGTTGAAACCAAAACGCTCTAGGTCGCCCACCGGCTGTTGCGTGGTGAACGAGCGCCCCTGGTAGTTGTCGTTTTCATAGAAGGTGACTTGCGCCGCCGCCTGGCCTGCAACAGCCAGAGCGGTCGCTGCCAATGCGCTTTTTAACAATGTGTTCATGGATGACTCCTGTTCGTTGTAACAGGGCCATCATTCACCGTGAGAAAACTGCTGTCCGTTTGATGGCGCACATTGATCCACATGGTCGTTAAGACCTGCAGAAATGGGTGCAAATGGGTGTCTTAATGGCACTTCTTGTTCTTTTAATTGGGTGTAATTGGGTGTAGCATTGGTTATATGCTGCACACCACCTCGCTCGAAATCACCCCGGAAGTCTTGGGCCTGATCGCCCGGATCGACGAGTTTAAAGGTGCCTGGCGCGCCTTGGGTACCCTTGCGCCAGACCGATTGCAGGCCCTGCGCCGCGTCGCCACCATCGAGAGCATAGGCTCGTCCACCCGCATTGAAGGCAGCAAACTGTCTGACCGCGAGGTGGAAAAGCTGTTGTCCAACCTGGAGATCAAGTCCTTCGACACGCGCGACGAACAGGAGGTGGCGGGATATGCCGAGCTGATGGATCTGGTGTTCAGCGCCTGGCAAGACATCCCGTTCAACGAAAACCACATCAAGCAGTTGCACCAGACACTACTAAGGCACAGCGAAAAGGACGCACGCCACCGGGGCCAGTACAAAACCAATACCAACAACGTCGCGGCCTTTGACGAAAACGGCGCGCAAATCGGCAACGTGTTCGAGACCGCATCGCCCTTCGACACGCCCCGCCTGATGGCCGAGCTGCTGGACTGGGTCTTCCAGGAGCGCGACAAGGCGCACCTGCATCCGCTGCTCATCATCGCTACCTTTACGGTGGTCTTTCTGGAAATCCACCC
>JANMMR010000033.1:0-13522 GCA_031373455.1 Rhodoferax sp. | reverse complement strand
TTCCTGTTCATGCCGCATTGCTTTTACGTGGCGGAATATGGGCTGGATCATTTTGAAGAATCCATGGCAGCGCAATATGCCCTGACGCAGCGCTTCACCTGCGAATTCTCCATCCGGCCTTTTTTGACCAAACATCAGGCCGCGACCCTGAAACGCCTGCACGAGTGGGCTAAGGATCCCAGCGACCATGTGCGCCGCCTGGTCTCAGAAGGCACCCGCCCGCGCCTGCCTTGGGCGATGCGGTTGCCCGCGTTTCAGGCTGATCCGTCGCCTGTGCTCGAATTGCTGGAACGGCTCAAGGACGACCCCGCCCTGTATGTCCGCCGCTCGGTGGCGAACAACCTGAACGACATCGGCAAAGACCATCCGGGCGCGCTCAGCGATGTCGCCAGACGATGGCTGAAAGATGCCACGCCAGAGCGTGGTTGGATTGTCAAACACGCGTTGCGTTGGGCTGTCAAGCAGGGTGAGCCCGGGGCCTTGGGCGCCCTGGGTTTTGGCAAAGCGGCGCGGGTGGAACTCTCCGGCACCAGCATTCTGCCGAAGAAGGCGCGCATCGGCGGCGAGGTGACAGTGGCTTTTGAACTGCGCAACCCACTGACGAAGCCGCAAGACGTGATGGTCGATTTTGCTGTTCACTACGTCAAGGCCAATGGTGCCACCCGCGCCAAGGTGTTCAAACTGAAGACCCTGGCTCTTGGCCCGGGCCAAACCGTGGCATTGCGCAAGAAACTGTCGTTGAAGGAAATGACCACACGCAAACACTTCGCAGGGCTGCACAAGGTCGATGCGCTGCTCAACGGTCAGCCCCTGCCGCTAGGGCATTTTGATTTATTTGAAGAGCAGAACCAGCGCAATCAGTGAGAGGAAAGCCAGCAGCAGGCGGCGGAACAGGATCTCGCTCAAATGCTGTCGCAGCCGTTTGCCCAATGCCAGCCCGGCGAATACAGGCAACATGGCCAAGGCAGAAACCGCCAGGTCGATCCACCGGAACCGGCCAACAAGTGCCATCGCCAGATACAGGATCGACGAGGTGCACAAGTAAATCGCGCTGATCGTGCCCACAAACACCTCTCGCGGCAGGCGCAGCGCCATCAGGTAGGTAACGATGATCGGCCCTGTGAGCGACGAGATGCCGCCCAGGATGCCCGAGAACCCGCCCACTGCAGCGCTGGCCCATTTTTCATACCGCTCGGAAATGTTCAGGCGCGGATTGACCGCCAGCAGAAAAATGGCCAGCAGCAAAGCTGCGGCCAGCATGACATTGAGAGCGCGGGCCGAGAGGGCAAGGGTCATCGGCACGGTGATGGCGGTCGTGACGGCCGATGCCACCAGCATCGGCATGAAACGGCGCACCTGCGACAGCGGCTCGGGGCTGTCCTTGAATTGCCAAACGTTGGAAGCCAGCACCGGCACCGCCACCCAGACGATCGCCAGCGCCGGCCCGACCTGCAGCGACAACAAGGGCACCACCACCAGTGGCAGGCCTATGCCCAAAGTCCCCTTGACCGTGCCGCCCAGCATGAAGGCCAGGGCCACAAACACCATAACGGATGCGCTCAGATCAGCCGGGTGCATGGTTTTCAGCAGACGCCAGTATCAAATGACAAAAGACTCGAGCGACTCAGGTGCAAAAAGCTCACGCGGTTCCAGTAGGCGTGGAGAAAGCCCCTGCTCAAAGTGGTAACGCAAAAACGTACGCAGGGTCGCTTCGTTTTTTTCGAGGCCATAGGGCCAGAAATCGTCGCCCATCTCACGTTTGACTTGCTCGACGTGCGCCGTAAGCCAAGGCAACATCACCTTGAGGGCTGCCGTGTCGGCCAGGTCATCGTAGGTGCGGCGTTGCGACTCCTTCAAGGCCTTTGTCAGGGATTGGGCCACCCACCGGTTGGCTTCATACACTTCGCGTTTGATGGCGATGGTGTGCATGATGGGGAAAATGCCTGTTTCCTTGAAGTAGTTGCGCTCAACCGGCTCAAAGTCTTCAAAGAGGCGTTTGACTTTGCCGTCGCCCTTCAGGAAGCTCGAAGGCATGCGGGCGGTGTACAGCGCGTCGACTTCGCCGCTGTGGAGCATTTGCGCCAAGGTCTGATCCGGTCCGATCTGCTCGACCCTGATATTGGGTGGCAAGGTGAGCTTAAGTTTTTCGGAGCGCCCGGGCGACTCTTCACCGCCGGTGAAATAGGTCACGCTGTCCACCGGCACGGCGTAGTGGTCCTGCAATATGCCGCGAATCCACACCGGCGCGGTCATCTGGTATTCGGGCGTGCCAACCCGTTTTCCGATCAGGTCTTTGGCTTCCCGGATGCCAGCGCTGGCGTTCACATAGATGCAGGAGTGCCGGAAGAAACGCGACGGAAAAACCGGTATCGCCACAAAGGGCCGGGGCTCCCGGAACATCGAGACCGAATAAGACGACAGCGACATCTCGGCCACCTCAAACTCCTGGTGGCGCAACATGCGAAAGAAGGTCTCTTCCACTGGCATGTTCAGGTAATTCAGGTCGATGCCATCGGGCTGGACGCTGCCGTCCATCAGTGCGCGGGTGCGGTCGTAGTTCCAGCAGCCGAACGTCAGTTTGAGTTTTGCCATGCGACCCTTATCGCCATTTATTCTGGCTTGATGCCGGCCGTCACAATGGCCTTGGCCAGCCTCTCGTTTTCGTCGAGGATTGCCTTGTTGTACTCAGCGGGGCTGCTGCCGATCGGGTCAATACCGGCATTGGTGAAGGTCTGCACCACATCGGGCATCTTGGCGATGAGCGCCATCTCGGTCGCGATACGCTCAATTGCGCTGGCCGGTGTGCCTGCGCCCGCGAGCACGCCGACGATCGGCGCGAAGTCAAAGCCCGGGATCAGTTGTTCCGAGAGGGTCGGCACATTGGGCATCTGGCTGCTGCGCTGCGCCGCGTTGGAAATCAGAAGCTTGAGTTGCCCGGCCTTGACAAACCCGTTGATCGACGGCAAGGCCGAAAACAGGACATCAACCTGACCGCCCATCAGTGCGGGCACCGATTGGCCGGTGCCCCTGAAAGGCACGTGAATCATGTCCAGCCCAAGCGCAACCTTCATCGCCTCCGTCGTCAGGTGGTGCGTGCTGCCGACACCTGAAGAGCCGTAATTGATGGTCCCCGGTTTGGCTTTCACCAGCGCCATGAATTCCTGGAAATTGTTGACCGCCAGCTTGGGGTTGACCGCCAGATACAGGGCCGCACGCCCGCCAAGCGACACCGGCACGAAGTCGCGTTTGTAGTCATACGACAGGTTTTTGTAGATCGCCGGATTGACCGAAAACATCGAGCCGTCGGTCACCAAAAACGTGTACCCATCTTTGGGCGATGACTGGATCACCTGCGCCGCCACCACACCGTTGGCACCGGGCTTGTTGTCGATCACCACCGGCTGCCCCAATCGTTCCCCGAGTTTTTGGGCGTAAATGCGCGCCACGGTGTCCGGGAAGCCGCCTGCCGGATAAGGCACGACAAATTTGATCGGTTTGTTGGGGTACGCACCAGGTGTTTGTGCAAGTGCCGGAGTTGCCCACAGCGCGATGGCCAGAGTTGCCATCGAGGCTGCTGCAACGGTCAGTATCTGGCGGCGTTGGGTCATGAAATATCTCCAGTGATCAGGCGGGGGTAGATGTTGAATGGGACGTTGAATAAGACGGTTCCAGCGCGGGTTCAACGGTGTCCCAAACGTAGCGCGAAGCATACTCCCGCCAGTCGGTTGACTTGGGCACGATGGCCTGAAAGGCACACACCGAATCGGGAATGCGCCCTTCCCCGGTGCCTATCGCAGCAGCGCCAGCCTGAAACGCCTTCACCGCCTCCAGCATCTGTTTTCGAAACTCGACAATGGCCAAGTCACTCGCGCCCAGGCGGTCGTGGCTGCGATCGGCAATTTCGCCCATGGTCACCCACATGGCGATGTCCTGATTTGGGAAACCGCTGATGCCGGTGAAGTTGCCAGCTTTCATCGCCGTGCGGTCTTGCCAGAATTTGTTCGCGCGATTGCGCAAGGGGCGGTAGCTGTCGTCCAGGTCAACGCCGACTTCCTGCCCGAGGAATTTTCGCCAGGTGGCCGTGTCGGGGGTTTGGTTGGGGTGACCCCAGGCGATGAAATAAAAGGCTGTGTTGGTATTGTCCAGCGGCACATTGATATTCGCTACGTTGTACAGGTTGTTGGGTGGAATCAGCGCGGCGGCGGGTGCCACAAAAACCGTGCTGCGCACGTAATCGTTGACGGCAGCGTCCTTGATCGGCCGGCGGATGGCGGCATAACGAAAGCCATAAGTGCCACGCTGCACCTGCAGCCGCGGCGCCTTGTCGGTCGACGGCCGTAACCACAGGCTCGCGGTGGCCTGTGCACCCTCCACGCGAGCGGGCACCATGTCGGACGAGTGCAGGCTGGAGCTGTGCGCGGAATCGATCGCACCTTCCAGAATTTGCGCCCAGTTGCAGGGGATGATGGCCTTGGCAATTGTGACGCGCGTGTCTGCCGTGGGTGCCCAGGCGGGGGGGGTGAACGCGGGCTTGGTGTCGGGCGGGCCCATGTAGGCCCAGACAAAACCGCCCCATTCCTGCGTTGGGTAAGCCAGGTGTTTGACTTTGGCCGCCATGCCGCTGGCAGCGGGCTCTGAGACCATTTCCAGCACATTGCCATCCACATCCATTTTCCAGCCGTGGTAGAGGCAACGCAGACCGCAGTTTTCATTGCGGCCCAGGACCAGCGATGCACGGCGGTGCGGACAATACTCGTCCATCACGCCCACCCGGCCATTGGTGTCGCGGAACACCACCAGGTCTTCTCCCAAAACCCGGGCTTTGACGGGCATGCCGTCGGGCTCGCTGACCTCTTCGATCAGGCAAACGGGTGTCCAGTGCCGGCGCATCAGCTGACCCATGGGCGCTTGGCCACCCACAGCATCCACGACACAACACAGCAAATTGTTTTCTTCAGGTGTCAACATGTTGAATGTTTAAGGCTTCACGCTTGCAAAATTTTTACAATGCGATTATTCTTAGGAGCCTAAGATTATAGACAAGGCAAATTGCGTGTCAACTCCGGAACTTCCATTTTCAGACTTGCTCGTCGCCCGCAAACGGTTGGTGGCCCGGGATACCGTGTTGTTCGATCTTCAGCACCCGCAAGGTCGCACCCTGCCCGCCTTCACTGCGGGCGCCCATTTGACGGTTGAGACTCCGGCCGGCATGCGGCGCAACTATTCCCTGTGCAGCGATCCGGCCAATCTGCAAAATTACCAAATCGCCGTCAAGCGTGACATGAAGGGGCGTGGTGGCTCCATCGCCATGGCAGACCTTTTGGCCGAGGGTGGCCTGCTCAAAGTCAGCCAGCCGCGCAACAACTTTGAACTTGATCCACGCGCCAAACAGGTGCTGTTCATCGCCGGAGGCATCGGCATCACGCCAATCCTCTCGATGATGCGCCACCTCAAGCACTTGAGCACAGTGCCGTTCCGACTGATCTACTGCACACGTGACGAGGCGCACACCGCATTCCTGGCCGAGCTACAGGAAGAATTTCCAGGCCAGGTTGCGCTGCACCATGACGGCGGAAATCCGGCTCACGCGCCAGACCTGTGGCCCGAATTCGAATCGCCGGGCACGGCGCAGGTGTACTGTTGTGGCCCCAAGGGCTTGATGGATTCGGTGGCCGACATGAGCGGGCATTGGCCTTCCGGCTCGATCCGCTTTGAAAGTTTTGGCGTTGATGCAAGTACGCTGGCACCCAACACAGCTTTTTCCGTGACGCTGCAAAAATCCGGCAAGAAAGTTGCAGTCAACGCCTCGCAGTCCATCCTCGAAGCACTGCGCGCCAGTGGCCTGCGTGTGGCCAGCTCCTGCGAAAGTGGTACCTGTGGCACCTGCCGCACCCCTCTGCTGGCGGGTGAAGCCGAGCACCGCGACATGGTATTGCTCGATGACGAAAAGGCCCGTCACATCATGGTTTGCGTGTCTCGCGCCAAATCGGTCGAACTGGTGTTGGATTTGTGAATACACCGCCCGCTTCGCAGCCCCTTCGCGTCGGCGCCGTTGGCCTGGGGCGCGCCTTTACCTTGATGCTGCCGACCTTTCAGCAAGACCCGCGGGTGCGCCTGGTGGCGGCCGCTGACCCGATTGGAGCCGCCCGGCGCCAGTTTGAAAAAGACTTCAGCGCGCCCACCTTTGAGTCGATGGAGGCGCTGTGCGCCCTGCCCGAGGTGCAGGCGGTGTACATCGCCTCCCCGCATCAGCTCCACGCTGAACACGTGCGCATCGCCGCCGCCCATGGCAAACACGTGCTGGTCGAGAAACCCATGGCGCTCGCGCTGGATGAATGCACACAAATGATCGAATTTGCACGCAGCGCAGGCGTGCATCTGGTTGTGGGGCACAGCCACAGCTTCAACCGGCCGATCCAGCGCACGCGCGAGATCATTGCCAGTGGCACCTATGGCGCGGTGAAGATGATCCACGCCTTCAATTACACCGATTTTCTCTACCGCCCGCGCCGGCCCGAAGAGCTCGACACCGCTCAGGGCGGCGGCGTGGTCTACAGCCAGGCTGCGCACCAGATCGATATCGCTCGCCTGCTGGGCGGCGGCCGGGTTGCAAGCGTGCAGGCCCACACCGGCGCATGGGATTCCACGCGGCCCACTGAAGGCGCGTACAGCGCTCTTCTGGGCTTTGAAGGCGGCGCTTTTGCGTCGGCCACCTACAGCGGTTATGGCCACTTTGATTCAGACGCGCTGATGGGCCACATTGGCGAGATGGGCCAGGCCAAAACCCCGGCTGACCATGGCGCGTCACGCAGGCGTTTGCAGACTGCGGGTTCCACGGCAGAAGAAACGGCCCTGAAAGCGGCGCGCAACTACGGCGGCACCAACTACACAGCACCCTTGGCAGCGGCACGCCCCAACGCACACCAGCATTTTGGCCACATCGTCGTCAGTTGCGAAAAAGCGGACTTGCGGCCCGATGCGACCAGCGTCACGGTTTATGCAGACGACACCATCACAGTCGAGAACCTGCCGCCGCCCGCCATTCCCCGGGTTGAAGTGATCGACGAGCTGGTCAACGCCGTGCTGCATGGCAAGCAACCGGTTCACAGTGGCGAATGGGCCCGCGCAACGCTTGAGGTGTGCCTGGCGATGCTGGCGTCGCAGCAGCAAGGCCGGCGCGTTCACCTGATGCACCAAGTCGCCTTGCCGCCGGGTCTGTGATGACAGAACCCCCCAAACACACACACCCGCTCCTTCACCATTGGCGCGAGGCGGTGCCGCATGACTGCCTGGCGCATTTGGTTCGCGATGCCGCACGCGCCTTCCAGACAGCGCTGCAGCTGCGCCTGGCCGGGCACGCCATCGCCTTTGGGCACTGGAGTTTTCTGCGCATTTTGTGGGAGGCCGACGGACTCACGCAAAAGGAGCTGAGCCTGCGCGCGGGAGTGAGCGAGCCCTCCACCTTCGCCGCCATGAAGGCCATGGAAAAGCTGGGTTATCTGGAACGGCGGCAGGTACCCGAAAACCGCAAAAACGTCTACGTGCATTTGACGCCCAGCGGCCGCGCGCTCAAACGCAAACTGGTGCCGCTGGCGGTTCACAGCAACGAAGTCGCGGTGGAGAACCTCTCGGCCAAAGACCTTCAAACCACGCGCAAGGTCCTGCTGGCCATGATTGAAAACCTGGCGCGCGACGAGCTGCAGAGCGAAGGCCTGAAACTCAGACCAGCGTCACACCGGTTTTCGACTGCAACAACTCGCGCGTCACGCCCGGCGCCATCTCTACCACCTTGAGGCCTTGCGGCGTCACGTCCATCACGGCCAGATCCGTGATGATGCGGTCGACCACGGCCACGCCTGTGAGCGGCAAGGTGCAGTTCTTCAGGATCTTCATGTCCTCGCCGCCGTCTTTCTTTTTGGCGACGTGTTCCATCAGGATGATGACGCGCTTGACGCCCGCCACCAGGTCCATCGCGCCGCCCATGCCTTTGACCATCTTGCCAGGGATCATCCAGTTGGCCAGATCGCCCTTTTCGCTCACCTGCATGGCGCCCAGGATCGAGAGGTTGATCTTGCCGCCGCGGATCATGGCGAAAGACTGGTCGGTGCTGAAAATGCTGCTGCCCTTGATGGTGGTCACCGTCTGTTTGCCGGCGTTGATCAAGTCGGCGTCGACTTCGTCTTCGGTCGGGAACGGGCCAATGCCCAACATGCCGTTTTCAGACTGCAGCCAGACTTCCTTGTTCGCAGGCACGTGGTTGGCCACCAGCGTGGGAATGCCGATGCCCAGGTTGACGTAAAAACCGTCTTCGAGTTCCTGTGCAGCACGCGCTGCCATTTGGTCTTGGTTCCAGGCCATGCTCAAACCCCCGCTTTCTCTGTAATGGTTCTTTTCTCGATGCGTTTTTCGGGCGTGGCATTGAGCACGATGCGGTGCACATAAATGCCCGGCAGATGGATGTCATCCGGCGCGAGTTCGCCCACTTCAACAATCTTCTCCACTTCCACGATGCACAACTTGCCGGCCATCGCCACCGCCGGGTTGAAATTGCGTGCGGTCAGGTTGAAGCGCAGGTTGCCGCTTTTGTCGGCGATTTGCGCCTTCACCAGTGAGATATCGGGCATCAGCGAACGCTCCATCACATAGGTTTCACCGTCAAATTCGCGCAGTTCCTTGCCGTCGGCCACCGAGGTGCCCACGCCGGTTTTGGTGAAAAACGCCGGAATGCCCGAGCCGCCAGCCCGCAGCTTCTCGGCCAGCGTGCCTTGGGGCGTGAATTCCACCGCCAGTTCACCGGCGAGGTATTGGCGCTCAAACTCCTTGTTTTCGCCCACGTAGGAGGAGATCATTTTCTTCACCTGGCGCGTGCGCAGCAGCTTGCCCAGGCCAAAGTCATCGACCCCGGCGTTGTTGGAAACCGCCGTGAGGTTTTGTGCGCCGCTGTCCTTGAGCGCCTCAATCAGTGCCTCGGGTATGCCGCACAGGCCAAAACCGCCCACGCCGATCAATTGCCCGTCTTTGACCACTCCGTCCAGCGCCTTGGCGGCACTGGGGTAAACCTTGTTCATCGTCATCACTCCTTGAAAATGCGAATCGACGCTGATTCTACGTAAGCGCCGCGCCGGTCGGAAACCGGCGCCTGGTTTTCAATGTGCGCCAGCACACAGACCGCAGGCCCGGCTTGCCAAAAAATGCCCGTGGTTGGCAGAAACGGAACGCAATGGGCAGCGCATGGTTGATTGCCCATCTGATTTCCCGCGCTGATCAGGGGAGAAACCATGAACACTGTCAAAACGACGGTCTCATCAACACCATCCGCATCCCACGTGGGGCGGTTGCCTGCGGCGGCATTTGACGGGGAAGAAGGGAGAGTGGCCGCGCTGATCGCGCGCCAGGCCACCATCCTCAAGGCCCTGGACGCCACCACCGACGCCATTTACCTGGTGGACCGGGCCAGCATGGCCATTGTCTATGTCAACGAGGCCGCCTGCCGCCTGCACAACATGACCCGCGAAAGCCTGATCGCCGCGGGTCCCACGGGCGCCCTGGCCATGCCCACCGCGCAGATCGAAAAAATCCTGGACACCATCATCGCCAGTGGAAAAGCCGCCGAGCCGGTCGAGATCATGCGGCCCCAAAAGGATGGCCAGATGGGCTGTTACGAGCTGCGCCGCCATCCCGTGCATGCCGGTGGCCGCTGGTTGATCGTCAGCATGGTGCGCGACATCACGCAGGCCAAACAGGCGCAAACCCGCATCGTCCACCTGAACCGCGTGTATGCCATGAAGAGCGGTATCAGCGCCCTGATCGTGCGGGCGCAAACGCGCGAAGAGCTGTTCGACGCTGCCTGCCGCATTGCCGGCAACGATGGTGGTTTCCCCATGACCATGATCGCCCTGCTGGACAACTGCGGGAGCAAAGTGGTACCGGTTGCTTCGTATGGCATCCCCGATGATGTCCTTGATGGCTTGACCAAGCGTTTTGCCTCGGGCGAGGCACACCCCAGCGGACCCCAGCCCGGGCAAACCATGGCCGAGCGCGCGATTCGGGGGAAACGCGCCGTGCTCAACAACGATCTCGCCGCCGATCCCAGCGCGATCTATGCGCAGCGCCACCTCGAGGCAGGAATCCGGGCCATGGCCATGCTGCCCCTGGTCGTGGGCGATGAAGCGGTGGGCGTGTTGGCCCTGTATTCCACGCAGAAGGACTTCTTTCGCGGTGAGGAACTCAAGCTGCTGCTGAATTTGAGCCAGGAAGTTGCCTTCGCCATTGACCACATCGACCAGCGCGACCGCCTGGCCTACCTCGCCTTTTACGACGTGCTGACGGGGCTTGCCAACCAGACGCTGTTTGTGGACCGGGTCACCCAATACCTGCACAGCGCCACCCACGCCGGTCACCGCCTGGTGGTGTACCTGCTGGACGTGGAACGGTTCAAGAACATCAACGACAGTCTGGGGCAGGACGCGGGCGACGCGCTGTTGCGCCAGATCGGACAGTGGATCACCCATACCGTGGGCGACAGCAACCTGGTCGCGCGGGTGGGCACCAACCACTTCGCCATCGTGCGCCCGGTGGTGCGCGACACAGACGACCTCGAAGCGCTGCTCGAAGGTCAGCTGGAAAATTTTTCGCACCACCCATTTCGCCTCAATGACGGAGTTTTCCGCATTTCCATCAAGGCCGGCGCAGCGGTTTTTCCGGCTGACGGCATCAATGCCAATACCCTGTACAAAAATGCCGAAGCGGCCCTGAAGAAAGCCAAGGTCCGCGGCGAACGCTACCTCTTCTACACCAACAGCATGACCAGCCGCATGTCTGGCAAAGTCAGCCTGGAGAGCGAATTGCGCCAGGCGCTGGACAAAGAGGAATTCGTGCTGCACTACCAACCCAAAATCAACCTGGAAAGCGGCATGTTGACCGGCGCCGAGGCGCTGCTGCGGTGGGCCAAGCCGGGAAGCGGCTTGATCGCGCCGGGGCACTTCATTCCGATTCTGGAAGAAACCGGCTTGATCCACGATGTGGGGCGCTGGGCGCTGCGCCAGGCGCTGTCGGACTATCTGCGCTGGAAGGCTTCCAACCTGAAGGCCGTGCGCATTGCGGTCAACGTCTCGCAGCTGCAGCTGCGCCAGCGCGGCTTTATCTACGAAGTCAGCCGGGTGGTCCGTTCAGCCAGCGCCACCGCCGACGGTCTGGAAATTGAAATCACTGAAAGTGTTTTGATGGCCGATGTGAAACACAGCATTGCCAGCCTGCAGGCGATCCGCGATCTGGGTGTGACCATCGCCATTGACGACTTTGGCACGGGGTTTTCCTCCCTCAGTTACCTGGCGAAACTGCCGCTGGACACGCTCAAGGTTGACCGCTCCTTCGTCGTCGACATGATGACCGGTTCCCAGGGTCTGGCCCTGGTTTCAACGATTGTTGACCTGGCCCATGCGCTCAAGCTCAAAGTGGTGGCCGAAGGGGTTGAAACCGACGAGCAGGCGCGCCTGTTGCGCCTTTTGGGGTGCGACGACATGCAGGGCTTTTTGATCAGCAAAGCCCTGCCCCGTGGCGAATTTGAGGCGCGCTACCTGCCGCATTTACCGGCTGATACGGCTTGACGCCATGGCTATTGCAAAGAGCCACACACACACGCGCACACCCAAGAATACTCGGATTCATTCGAGAAAAATGCTACATTTTATATAGCAAACTATTCAATATCTACGTGACTTGATCGCCGAAAAAGCTTGATTTTTTGGAAAATTCGCCGTTTCGAACCCAATAATTAACATGGATGTTAATTATTGATCCACGCAACATTCCTCAGGCGCGGGCCTTGACGCGTTTGAATGCGGTCACGCCGACCAGTACCAAGGCGCCAGCCAGCAGGCCAACGGCCGCATCCAGCCCGAGCGCCACCAGCTGCTGCAGCACCGCGCCCCCAGCCTGCGCGGCCCGTTCAATCCACCTCTCGAGCAAGTGGTGCAGCGCCGGCCAGCCGTGCGACAGAATCCCGCCGCCCACCAAGAACATCGCGGCCGTTCCGGCAACCGAGAGCCCCTTCATCAGCCAGGGCGCCGCTTTCAAAATGACCTCGCCCAGGCTGCGCTGCAGGCGGCGCGCGCCGCTGTTTCCTTCGAGCAGGCTCAGGTGCAGCCCGGCGTCGTCGAGTTTCACGATTCCCGCCACCAGCCCGTAAACACCCACCGTCATCAACACCGCAATGCCGCCGAGCACCGCGACCTGGGTCGAAAACGGGCTGCCTTGCACGGTGCCCAGGGTGATGACGATGATTTCGGCCGAGAGAATGAAATCGGTCCGCACGGCGCCCTTGATCTTGTCTTTTTCGAGCGCCACCAGGTCGACGGCCGGGTTGGCCAGCGCGGCCACCAGTTCCTCGTGGCGCGCGGCGTCTTCACCCCGGCTGTGCAGGAACTTGTGGGCGAGTTTCTCGAAGCCCTCAAAACACAGGTAAGCGCCGCCCAGCATCAGCAGTGGCGTAACCGCCCACGGCGCAAAGGCGCTGATCAGCAAGGCCGACGGCACGAGAATCAACTTGTTCAAAAACGAGCCCTTGCACACCGCCCAGACCACCGGCAGCTCGCGCTCGGCCTTCACGCCGGCGACCTGCTGGGCGTTCAAGGCCAGGTCGTCGCCCAACACGCCGGCGGTCTTTTGCGCCGCGACCTTGGTCATCAAGGCCACATCGTCGAGCAACAGGGCGATGTCGTCGATCAGGGCCAGCAGGCTTGAGGTCGCCATGTCGGTCTCAGCCTCTCAGTAGCTCAGTTGCTGAGTCGCGCGCGTTGTGCGTTATGACGCTCAGCGCTCGAGGTGCAGGATGCGGCCGCAGCGCGCGGCCAGCGAGGCATCGTGGGTGACGACGACAAACGCCGTGCCCTGTTCGCGCGCCAGCTCGAGCATCAGCGCAAACACGCCATCGGCGGTGCCGCGGTCCAGGTTGCCGGTGGGCTCATCGGCCAGCACGCAGGCCGGCTGGGTGACCAGGGCGCGCGCAATCGCCACCCGCTGGCGCTCGCCGCCGGACAACTCCGCCGGGTGGTGCGCCACGCGGTCGGTCAGCCCCACCTTGGCCAGCATGGCCGCGGCTTGGGCGCGCGCGTCGGGCACCGCCATGCGCCGGATGCGCAGCGGCATGGCCACGTTGTCCAGCGCCGTGAACTCGGGCAGCAGGTGGTGAAACTGGTAGACGAAACCCAGGTAGCGGTTGCGCCAGCGCCCTTGCTCCGTCGCGTCCAGGCTGGCCAGATCACGGCCTTTCAAAATCACCTGGCCCGAGGTCGGCGCATCCAGCCCGCCCAGCAAGTGCAGCAAGGTGCTCTTGCCCGCACCCGACGGGCCGGCGATGGCCAGTGTTTCGCCGCGCCCGATTTGCAGGCTGACACCGCGCAGCACCGTGACGTCGAGGGCATCGTCGCCATGCCCATCGACAAAGCGCTTGTGCAGGTCGATGGCCTGCAGCACCAGATCGGTGTCATGGCCAATCACATGGCCGCTGTCGTTGCCGGCGCCT
>JANMMR010000014.1:0-6340 GCA_031373455.1 Rhodoferax sp. | reverse complement strand
CAGAATTTCCGGGTCAGTGGCGAGCCGATGTTTGACCGGACCTGCCGATACATCGGGTATCGGGGTATTGGTTCAGAGGTCAGGTAACACTGGCCGCGGTCACGCCGCAGTCACGTCTCACGAAGCAGGCGGGCATATTCCTTCTTGACCACGCCATAACACTCGCAGCTGCGCCGCTCCAGCCCGGCCCGGTCAAGCACAGAAATGTGGCCTCGCGCGTACTTGATGATGCCGGCTTTTTGCAGCTTGAGCGCGCTTTCGGTCACGCCCTCCCGGCGTACACCGAGCAGGTTGGAGATCAGCTCCTGGGTCATCATCAGCTCGGACCCCTGAAGGCGGTCCAAGGTCATCAACAGCCAGCGGCACAACTGCTGGTCCAGCAAGTGGTGCCGGTTGCACACTGCCATTTGAAACGTTTGGGTGAGGAGCGACTGGGTGTACCGCAGCAGCAGGTTCAGCACTGGACCGACCCGGTTGAGCTCGTCATTCAAGGTCTGTGCGCGCAGGCGAAAACACTGGCCGGCGCCTCGCACAACGGCTTGACTGGGTGTGGATTCTCCGCCCATAAAAAGCGAAAAGCCTACAACGCCTTCATTGCCCACTACAGCGGTTTCGACAGACGCCCCATTTTCCAGGGTATACATCAACGACACGATGGCCGTGGTGGGGAAGTAAACATGCTGCACGGCCACACCAGGCTGGTACAAGGCATGGCCCATAGGCAACTCCACCGCCTCCAGCAACGGCAACCAGCGCTGCCGCGCGTCGTCCGGCAGCGCAGCCAGCAGGCGATTCATCAATGGGTTGGCATCTCGGGGGATCACTGGGTTCCTGAGCACAGCGGGCAGCGAACAAAACGCACAGCCGGCTGAACATTCGCCTGTGTCAGGACGATTGTAGGGACACTACCCTGCAGTGTCACGCCGGTGACCCTGACTGGCTGAACCGCATCCCTCAACGGGCATTGCACTGGGAACAACCCTATCAAGTTTTTCGCCCGCTCAAGCTATAAACGGTGATTCGAAAAACAGGAGTGACAGTGCAGTTTTTACAGCTGGTGATCAGCGGCATCGCGCAGGGGTGTATTTACGGACTGATCGCGTTGGGCTTTGTGTTGATCTACAAAGCCACCGAGACGGTGAGTTTTGCGCAGGGCGAATTGATGATGCTCGGCGCATTTGGCGGCCTGGCGTGCATGACGATGCTGGGCTTCCCGTTTTGGCTGGCCGTTATTTGCTCGATTGGGGCCATGGCGGTGTTTGGCGTGTTGCTGGAGCGCGCGGTGATACGCCCGATCCTCGGGCAACCGGCGTTTTCGATCGTCATGTTGACAATTGGCATTGGTTACATCGCCCGCGGCCTGATCACGATGATTCCGGCCATTGGCACCGAAACCCACACCATGCCGGTGCCCTACAAGGACCAAATCTGGAAGGTGGGCGGGCTGGTGCTCAACGTGGAGCAAATGGTGGTCATTTTTGCGACAGCCATCCTGTGCGGCCTGCTGTTCGCGCTGTTTCGCTACAGCAAGCTCGGCATTGCCATGCAGGCTTCCTCGCAAAACCAGCTGGCCGCCTATTACATGGGCATTCCGGTAAAGGCGCTCAATGGCATTGCCTGGGGTCTGGCAGCAGCGGTGGCGGCCGTGGCCGGCTTGCTGCTGGCGCCCATCACCTTCGTTCACGCCAACATGGGTTTCATCGGCTTGAAGGCCTTCCCGGCGGCGGTGGTGGGCGGTTTTGGCAGCCTCCCGGGGGCCATTGTGGGCGGCTTGATCATCGGCATCATTGAATCGCTCTCGGGCTTCTATTTGCCCGATGGCTTCAAGGACACAGCGGCTTACATCATGGTGCTGATCATGCTGATGGTGAAACCCAACGGGCTTTTTGGCGGCAACCTCAGGAAAAAAGTCTGATGCGCTTTATCTTCAAGACGGATTACGCGCAAGACATCAAACTTGCAAAACACGGCGGCCACACCTTTTGGTACAGCGCCCTCCTGATCGCCTTGGTGGCGGCGCCTTGGGTAGTTGCCGAATACTGGCTGGCACAGCTCACCTTCGTGATGATTTATGCCATTGCTGGGCTGGGCTTGATGCTGCTGGCGGGGTTCACCGGCCTCTTCTCGCTCGGCCACGCCGCCTTCCTGGGTGTTGGCGCCTACACCCAGGCGGTGCTGACCAACGCGGGCGTGCCATTTCCCATTGCACTGGCCGGTGCAGCGGCCTTGTCGGCAGCGGTGGGTTTCGTCGTGGGTTTGCCGGCGCTGCGCGTGAAGGGTATTTACCTCGGCATGGCGACCTTGTCGTTCGGCTTCATCGTTGAAGAGGTGCTGGCGCGCTGGGAGTCGGTGACCGGCGGGAACGCCGGCAAACACATCAAGGCGCCGGATCTCTTTGGCTGGAAGCTCGACACCGGCGACGAGTTTTACTTTCTTTGCCTGGTGATCACGGTCATTTCGACGCTCGCCATCATGAACCTGCTGCGGTCACCCACCGGCAGGGCCTTTGTGGCGATCCGCGATTCTGAAATCTCAGCGCAAAGCATGGGCATACAACTGTCCTATTACAAGACACTGTCATTTGCCATTTCTGCCGCTTTGGCAGGAGTAGCGGGCGCGCTCTACGCCCACAAGTTGCAGTTCATTTCGCCCGAGCAATTCAATATCCTCCAGTCGATCGACTTGTTGCTGATGATCGTGATTGGCGGCCTGGGCTCGGTGCATGGCGCTTTCCTGGGCGCAATCTTTCTGATCACGATGCCCCAGGTCATAGCCCTGTCCAAGGACTATCTTCCAGCGGCCATTGGCCAGGCCCCCGGATTGCAGGGCCTGGTTTATGGCGTGGTGCTGGTCGCCTTTGTATTGTTTGAACCCATGGGCCTGTATGGCCGGTGGTTGAAGGTGCGCACCTACCTGCAACTCTTCCCGTTCTACCGGCAAGGCATGTTCAAGCGGCAAAAATCGTTCCAGAAATCGGATCGCCTCAGATGATTGATATTCTCCTTTCTGCCAAAAATCTGGGCATGCGCTTCGGTGGCTTGCAGGCCGTCAACAACGTCAGTTTCGACGTCCAGAAGGGTGAGGTATTCACGCTGATTGGCCCCAACGGCGCTGGCAAAACCACTGTCTTCAACCTGATCAGCCGCTTCTACACTCCCACCGCCGGTGACATCACCTTCGAGGGCCAGTTGCTCACAGCCCAACCGGCGCACAACATCGCCTCCATGGGCATTGCCCGCACGTTTCAGAACATCGAGCTTTTTGAAAACGCCTCGGTGTTGCACAACCTGCTGATTGGCCGGCATACCCACCGCAAATCGGGGCTGTGGCAGGACATGTTTTTCACCTCCGCCACGAGAGATGCGGAAATCAAGGCCCGGCAGAAAGCCGAGGAAGTGATCGACCTGCTTGATCTGCAGCACCACCGTGACTCCCACGTCGCCGGTTTGCCCTACGGCGTGCGCAAGGTGGTCGAGCTGGCCCGTGCGCTGTGCACCGAACCCAAAATGCTGCTGCTGGACGAACCCTCCAGCGGGCTGAATGTGGAAGAGACCGATGACATGGCTTTCTGGATCGCCGACATCAAGAATGAGCTGGGCATCACGGTGCTGATGGTTGAGCACGACATGAGCCTGGTGAGCAAGGTGTCAGACCGGGTATTGGCCATGAACCAGGGTGAGGTGCTGGCCATGGGCACGCCGCGCGAGGTGCAGAACGACCCGGGTGTGATTGAGGCTTACCTCGGCACAGTGGACGACGTGTCGTCCTTGAGGAGGTCGGCATGAGCCAGATCGGCGATATTTCGGGCAGCCCGACGATGTTGAGCCTGCTCAACGTGGAGAGCGCCTACGGTCCCATCAAGGCCATCCGTGGTGTGAGCCTGAAAGTGCGCAAGGGCGAAATCGCCACCGTACTGGGCTCCAATGGCGCCGGCAAGACCACCATTCTCAAAACCATTTCCGGCATCATCGATCCGCGCAAGGGTTCGATTGAATTCAACGGCGAAGACATCACTGCGCGGGACCCGGCGCACATCGTCCAGCGCGGCTTGAGCCACGTTCCCGAAGGCCGCGAGGTGTTTGCACTGCTGAGCGTGCGCGACAACCTGGCCATGGGCGCCTACACGCGCAAAGACCGCGACACTGTGGCGAAAGACCTGGAAGCGGTTTACGGCTATTTCCCGATCCTTAAAGAGCGCGCCACCCAGGACGCTGGCCTGCTGTCCGGCGGGCAGCAGCAAATGTTGTCGATCTCCCGCGCCCTGATGGCCAACCCCCAACTCATCCTGCTTGACGAACCGAGCCTTGGCCTGTCGCCCAAATTGACCAAGGAGATCTTCGAAATCGTGGTGCGCATCAACCGCGAGCGCGGCACCACGATTTTGCTGGTCGAACAAAACGCCAACATGGCCCTGAACGCCTCTGACTACGGCTATGTTCTGGAGAATGGCCGTATCGTCATGGAAGACACCTGCGCCCGCCTGCGCGAAAAAGACGACGTGAAGGAGTTCTTCCTGGGCATGAAGGAAGAAGGCCAGCGGTCGGAGCGGCGCTGGAAGAAGAAGAAAAATTGGAGGTAGTCCAGCTATGAGCAACTTGTGGTCCTTGACGCAGGCGCATTTCAGCGAAGAAATTCTCACGCCCGGTGAGACCATTCCGCAAATGTTCTGGAGTGCCGTGGCCAAACGCGGCGACAACATCTGGATGCGCCAAAAAAAGCTCGGCATCTGGCGCAGCTGGTCCTGGAACCAGGCAGCCACGGCCGTGCGGGAAATTGGCGGTGGCCTCCTGAGCCTGGGCCTGCAGCCGGGCGAGTGCGCAGCAATCTTGTCCAACACCGTGGTGGAGTGGGTTTTGTGCGACTTGGCCATCTTGAGCACAGCGGGTGTCACCAACGGCATCTATCCCACCGACGCTGCCAGCCAGGTGCACTACCTGTGTGAAGACTCATCCACCACAATCCTGTTTGTGGAAGACGACGAGCAACTCGACAAAGCCCTGGAAGTGCGAAGCCGCTTGCCCAAACTGCGCAAGGTGATCGTGCTGGACATGGAAGGGCTGCATGCGGTTGACGACCCGGACGTGATGTCGCTGGACGCACTGCGCAAACTCGGGCGCGCCTTCAACTCGCAAAACCCCGGCCTGCTGGACGAGCGCGCCAAATTGCGCAAACCCGAAGATTTGGCGATTCTGGTTTACACCTCGGGCACCACCGGGAAACCAAAAGGGGCCATGCAAAGCCACTTCGGGCTGGTGTTTGCCGCGCGCCAGGCCGCCGCATCACTTCCGCAAACAGAAAACGACGAGCGCATGTGCTTTCTGCCGCTGTGCCACATCGCGGAGCGCGTGATCGGCGAATACACCTCCATTTACACCGGTTGCCTGCTCAATTTTGTTGAAAACCCCGAGACCATTCCGGAAAACGTGCGCGAAATCGCTCCGCATTTCCTGTTTGCCGTGCCCCGGGTCTGGGAGAAGTTTTATTCGGGCGTGGTCATCGCCATCAAGGAGGCCTCGACGCTCCAGCAAGCCGCCTACGCCTGGTCCATCGGTGTCGGGGTGCAAGTGGCTGACAAAACCCTGGCGCAGCAACCCATCGACGGCTTCCTGAAGTTCAAGTTCACCTTGGCGCAATGGCTCAGCTTGAACAATGTGCGCAAGATGATTGGCATCCACCGCGCGCGGGCCTTGCTCTCGGGGGCTGCGCCCATCTCACCCGAATTGATACGCTGGTACCTCGCACTGGGTGTCCCCATGCTTGAGGGCTGGGGGCAGACCGAATCCGGCGGGTTGGGCACCTTCACCCGCGTCAACCTGATGAAACCCGGCACCATTGGCCCAGCCTCGCCGAAAACCGAAGTCAAGGTGGACGAAATCACCGGCGAGTTGCTGATCCGCGGCCCCAGCGTTTTCATGGGATATTTGAACCAGCCAGAGAAAACCGCCGAGACCATCGACAAGGATGGCTGGCTGCATACCGGTGACGTGGGCAGCGTCGACTCCGACGGCTTTTTCAAGATCACCGACCGGATGAAAGACATCATCATCACAGCCGGCGGCAAAAACATCACGCCCAGCGAACTGGAAAACGAACTCAAATTCTCCCCGTACATCACCGATGCCGTCGTGGTGGGCGACAAACGCGCCTACCTCACCGTCATCATCATGATCGACCAGGAAAACGTGGAGAAATTTGCCCAGGACAACGATGTTCCGTTCTCCAACTACCTGAGCCTGACCCGCTCCAAGGAAGTGCAAGACCTGATCCAGGCGGAACTCGACCGCGTCAACAAGAAGTTTGCCCGGGTTGAACAGATCAAGAAGTTTTTCCTGCTTGAAAC
>JANMMR010000013.1:0-5441 GCA_031373455.1 Rhodoferax sp. | reverse complement strand
GTCCCGGTCAACAGGGCAGAAGTTGCGCTCGTAACGCTCCATGCCGTGGTCAGGCTGCCCGATGCGTTCAACGTCAACTCATCCAGCGGGTATTGGCCCGCCACCGAGTCGAAACTGCTGTTGCCAAAACCCCTGCGTGTTCCGGTCGACCTCACCGACTCGGTTGTTGTGCCGAACCCCAGAGCCAGGTTGATTCCTGAGACTTCGACGGCATCCCCTAGCAAATTGCGTGTGGTGACATTGCCGCCGCTGATGGTGATGCGGTTGTCGTTCGCTGGCGAAAGGATCGTGGCTGACGTGGACGTAACGTTGCCAAGGTTCACATCCCCCGCTCCGGCAGCGAGATTCATTCGCCCGGCCGTGACGTTGTTGGTGCCCGGTGCCGCTTGCGTCAGCGGACCGTTGGAGGTGAGTGAGAGCTGGTTGTAGCCGGTGGCCGTTGCCAGGTTGACGTTGCCAAAGTTCAGGCCGGAACCTGCGGCCGTGAAGCGGAATTCATCCAGCCGGTTGGCGGTTTGGACCACGTCACCGATGGTGATCGTGCTGCCGTCGCTGACGGCGTTGACCGATAGATCCTGCGAGGCAAAGGTCGAGGTTCCGGCAACGCCCATGCCTGCCGCTGAGGCAGACAATTTGATGCCGGTCACGGTTTTTGCAGCGCCGGCCATGGTTTCTGCTGAGACAAAGAACTGGCCGCCTTGGCTGGTGGCGCTGATCACGCCACCCGTGTCCACGTTGACTTCCCGGCCAAGGTCGCCAATATTGCGACCTGCGGACAATGTGACGGCCTTGGTCGCACCGGCCACAATGTCCAGTGGCCTGGCGAAGCTGGCGTCGCCGATGACACCATTGACGGCATCGTTGGCGGTCAGCGTGACCGTGCCGCCCGAGGAAATGTCGGCGCCGGCGTTGTCCAGCGTGGTTTTGATGCTGCCTTGTGTCGACGTCATGGTGACGTTGGCAGTGGCGCCGTTGGCTGTAACCGACTGGAACGCGATGTTGCCAAGGGCGGAAACCGACACTGCAGCGTTTGAGTTGGCGGTTGTCACCGATCCCAAGGAAACCGAGTTGTTGCTGGACGAGAAAGTGCTGCTTCCCTGCGAAGTGTGGGCGCCCAAAGCGCTCACGGCGCCATCTGCGGCACTGACCGACAGGTTGCCTGTGGTGGCGACCAGGTTGCCCGATGCGGTAACGCCGCCCGTGCCCAGGTTGTTAACGTTGACGGAGGTTCCCGTCAAGCCAGCCACGTTGATGGTGGACGGTGTCAAAACATTGGGTGTGCTGTTGATGCCATCGTGGTTGTAACTCGCGCCGGCCTGTACGGTGACACTGCTGCCTGCCGTCACCGGGTTGGCAATGGTGATGTTGCCTGCGCCGCGATTGATCGCCTGGAACGAGCTGCCCGCCGTGACAGTACCCAGATTGATGTTGCCCGTGGTGACAAACCGCTTGTTGAAGTTGGGGCCGCGGTCCGAGGAATTGCTGTACTGCGAGCCCGCATTCACGAGCACCGACCCACCGGCCGCAGACAGGGTTGTGGCGGTGATGTCGCCATTGTCCCGGGCCGTCAACTGCACGCTGCCCGTTCCGCCAGCCGTGAGGGTGCCCGCCGTGATGGGGCTCACATCGGTGCACGCGGAAAAGCTCAAATTGCATTTTTGGGCATTCACCACAATCCCGCTGTTGCCGGTGGTGGTGACCGTACCAAGGTTGACCGGGCCGGCGGCGTTTGCGTTCAGGCTGGCGCTTGAAACCGTTCCCAACGACATCGGCCCGCCGCTCGACAGGGCCACATTGGCGCCGGCCAAATCCAGATTGGTCGAATTCAGGCCGCCGTTGGACACGCTCAAGGTAAATCCCGAGGTAAGACCACCGGTTGACGTGGCATTGGCATTCAATACCGATCCGCCATTTGACAAACTCAAGATGGGCAGGTTGCTGGCGCCGTTGATGACGGTACCTCCAAGCCCGGCGACGGTGCCTGTGAGGCTCAGGCGAGACAGCGTGGGGCTGCCCACCAGGTCGACAAACGCGGGCGCCGCCTGGTCTTCGAGCCGCAGGTCGAGTGCCGGCGCTTGCCCGGGCAGCGCAACGCGCAGGGGCGCAGCGGCTGAACCGGTCGAAGTTGCGCTGTTGGAGGCATTCACAACCAAAATTGGCGCAGTGATCAAACCACCCGCGGCCTGCTCGACGCCACCGCTTGAAATCAGCTGCACGATCGAGTTGCCGGAAACGTTTCCTACCCGCAAGGGCCCGCCGATATTGCTCAGCACGACCGACGAATTGGTTGAATTGGCGTTGACGCGGTTCGCCGCATTGGCCGCCACGCTGATGGACCCGCCGGTCGCCGACAAATTGACGGTATCCGCCGTGACCTGGTCCCCACTCACGCTGCCCGCCGCTGAGGTGAGCGTTGCTGCCCCGGTGGTGGTGAAGATGCCGTTGAAAACACCCGTTTGCCCGGTGACCTGAATCGCGCCTGAGCCCGCATTCACACGCGAATTGTTGACGAATCCCGACTGGGAGGCGAGATTGACGGCGCCGCCACCGGAGTCAATGGCGCTGGAATAGGTCAAACTGCCGGAGGTCATCAGATCCACCGCGCCACCCGTGGTGGTGATCGTGCCCGCGCCGGAAATGCCGACACCGCGCAAATTCACCGCGCCACCGGTCGTGCTGATCGACTGGTTCAAAAATATGTTGCCGCCGTTGACGGAATTGAATGTGGTGCCGCCGGCCGTGGCGCTCAAACCGGCGCCCGCCGCTGTCAAAGCCACCGCGTCCATGAAATAGATGTCGCGCTCGGCCTGCAACACCACGTTGCCGTTGATCGCCGCCATCTTGGTCGGGGAAATGGTGACAACGTTGCCCGCGAAATCGGAGAATTGGTCAACCACGGAAGGCAAGATGCCGCCTGCGGTGGAGACCAGAATGTCCAGCGGGTCCAGCAGCAGTGTGCCGCTTTGGCCGGCCGGCGCGCCCAGGTCGGCCCCACCCGCGAATTCGAGGTTTTGTTTGCCGGAGACTTCCGCGTTGCCGCCATTGCCGCCAGCTGCACCGCCGCGCACCGAGAGGTTGCCGTGGTAACGCGTGTTTTCGTCGGCCCAGACGATGACCTTGCCGCCGTCGCCAGCGGCCGTGGCATCTGCCTTCAGGTTGGCGCCTTCTCCCACGTAGACGCGGCGGGCGTTTTGCACCGCGGCATTGTTGCCCTGGAAGTCGCCACCCACGAGGATTTGCCCACCGCCCGCGCTGCCGGACGCGTCAACCTGCGTGGCCGACTCGACCGCCACACGTTCGCCCAGCAGCTGGATATTGCCCCCGGTGCCGTCTGCTGCGGTGGCCGAGACCACACCCGCCACGCGGGTCGTGCCATTGGCGCTTTGAATGGTGATGTTGCCACCCGGGCTGCCTGCGGCCGTGCTGTCGGCGCGGATCACGCTGTCTGACGTGATGATGACTTCGTTGCTGCCGCTCAGGCGGATGCTGCCGTCGCTGTCGCGCACCATTTTTGAGGCACGGATTTCGCCACTGTTGCGCAGGCTGCCGGCGAATGCCGACACCGCGCCGTTTTCGGCCAGCAATTTGCCAAGGTTCAAGACCGAATCGGTCGGCGCCTGGATTTCAAAGGTGACGCCTTCAAAATCAAGGCTTGCAATCTCCAGCTTGCGACCTGCAGCCAGCAGGATCTGGCCACCCGGTGCCTGGATGATGCCGGTGTTTTGCACATCGGGCGCGATCAGTGCAATGCGGCCACCGGGGCCGGCGGTGATGAGACCGTCGTTGCGGATGCTGCCCGCGCCCGGCGCTGCCAAAAAGCGCAGTTTGCCGGCCAGGAAGTCGCCGTCAGACATATCCAGCGTGGAGGCGACAAAACTGTTGGTGTCGATGCGGGCACCTGCGCCCACCACGATGCCGTTGGGGTTGATCAGGAAAACACGGCCGTTGCTCTGCAGCGAGCCCAGGAGCTGCGAGCTTTCAGCGCCGGTGACGCGGTTGAGCATGGCGCTGGTGGCCGAGGGCAGGCCGATCTGCACCTGGCCGCCCGCGCCAATGGAGAAGCTGCGCCAATTGACGATGGCGCCGCTGCTGGCGTTGATCTGCAGGCTGCTGGCATTGGGGTTGCTGATGTTGACCTGGCCGTTGGCAACCGTTGCACCCTGCGGGAGAACCGGGCCGGCCTGTGCCAGCGCGTTGATGCCAGGACCAAAGGCGAGCTGGATGGCGATTGCCAGTGCGGTGCCTTGACGGGCCACACTGGGCCGGGATTTTGAGTGACGCATCGGTGAACCCTCCGGAATGCCACTTCGCGATGCTGGAAACACGCCCGTGTGCCCAAATTTGCGAAGTTAACCTGCTTTTTGACCTGAAACCAACAAGCCACTGACCTGCTACTTTTTGCAACATCATCCTACATCTCTTGGCAGAATGTGTGTGAATATTTACAAATTGAAGGTGCCGCAAGCGTCAAAAATTAACGGAAATGCAGCCTTGCAGCAGGCCCAGAAAATCAAGCTGAATGATTTAAAGGCCCGGTTTCAAGGGCAAAGTTGTGCTTCGGCGGTGGTGCGCCGAGCGGTGCGGACGCAGCTGCGTCAACGCTGCATTACATGGCTTTGAAAAGGTGCGCCCACAGGCGGCTGACGGCGATTTTTTCGGGGATGCCCTGCACCTGCAGCCACAGTTTGCCCGCCTCGTCTTTGCTGACCCGCTCGATGCTTTCGGCCCGCACCACGGTGCCTCGGTGCACCTGCCAGAAAACTGCCGGGTCGAGCTGGGGCAGCAGGTCTTTGAGCGGGGTACGGATGAGGTACTCGCGGTACTCGCGAAAGGGGGCGTCCGATCGGGCGTCTTTGGAGCCTGGCGCGCTGGCGAGCACCCGCAGGTATTTGTCGGCGGCCTCAAAACACTGCACATCGGCCACCTTCACCATGTGGATGGCATTGCCCACGCTGGCCTGGATGACGCCGAGGTAATTTTCTTGTATTTTAGATTTTGAATTAAATAATGGTGATAATTTATTAATTATTTCATCAAAATTAGTAGCATTAAAATCAACAAATACGTGACTTGACTTTAATTTTTCTACTGTTAATTTTAGTCTCTGTTGATTAATTGGTTTCAAAATGTAATCAATGGCCTGCGTTTCAAACGCCTGAACCGCGTATTGGTCGTACGCCGTCACAAACACCAGCGCCGGGAAGCGTTGGGGTGCATGGGCCGTCGGGGTTGCGGGGTCGGAAGATGGCAATTGAGAGGGCCATTGATCGGGCCACTGGTCGGCCAGGTCCATCGCCGCCTCCAGGCCGCTTTGGCCGGGCATCTGGATGTCAAAAAACAGCACGTCCGGTTGCAGCTCCAGCGTTTTGCTGACGGCCGAGAGCCCGTCGCCCACGATGGCGACCACCTTCAGCTCGGGCCAGGCTTTGGCCAATTCGGCC
>JANMMR010000676.1:0-5730 GCA_031373455.1 Rhodoferax sp. | reverse complement strand
TCGTTGTGGCGTTTGGCAACGCGGCCGAAATCCAGGCCCGTTTTGAAGCCGCGTACCGGCAGCGGTTTGCCTTTTTGATGCAGGGCAAGGGGCTGGTTGTGGAAGCGGTTTCCGTCGAAGCGGTGGTCGCAGGCGATGCGCCCGAAGAAGAGCGGCTGCCGGTCCACGAAGCCCGAACGGTTCCACGGCGCGAAACCGTCAGGATGTTTTCTGGTGGCCAATGGCATGAAGCCGCCTTGGTCGTGCGCGAGGATCTGGTTCGGGGCGACACCATCACCGGGCCTGCCATCATCGCGGAGAAAAACGCGACCACAGTCATTGAACCGGGCTGGGAGGCGACCCTCACGGAATTCAACCACCTGGTGCTGGTGCGCCGCGAGCGCCGCGCCATTACCTATGCCGCGGGCACCACGGCCGACCCGGTGCTGCTGGAGGTCTTCAACAACCTCTTCATGAACATCGCCGAGCAGATGGGCCTGCAACTGCAGAACACGGCGCTGTCGGTCAACATCAAGGAGCGGCTGGACTTCAGCTGCGCGCTGTTTGATGCACAGGGCAACCTGATCGCCAACGCGCCCCACATGCCGGTGCATCTGGGCTCCATGGGTGAAAGCATCAAGACCGTGATCCAGGCGAACGCAGGAGCGATGCAACTGGGCGATGTCTACGTGCTCAACGACCCCTACCACGGGGGAACCCATTTGCCGGACATCACGGTGATCACCCCAGTCTATCTGCCGGAGTTGGGTGGACCGCAACCCCTGTTTTATGTGGGGTCGCGCGGGCACCATGCGGATGTTGGCGGAGTCACGCCGGGCTCCATGCCGCCGTTTTCCACCCGCATCGAAGAGGAGGGGGTGCAGATCAACAACGTGAAGCTGGTGGCACAGGGCGTGTTGCAGGAGGCGCAGATGCTGGCGCTGTTGCGGGGCGAGCAATTTTTCGCCGGGCCGCCTCAAGAAAAATTAGCCTCCTCGGGGGGCAGCGCAGTACGCGAAGCGACTAGCGTGGGGGCGATATTCCCAGCGCGCAACCCGCAGCAAAACATGGGTGACCTGAAGGCGCAAATTGCCGCCAACGAAAAGGGCGTGCAGGAGTTGCGCAAGATGGTCGACCAGTTTGGGCTGGACGTGGTGGGCGCCTACATGCGCCATGTGCAGGACAACGCCGAAGAGTCGGTGCGGCGGGTTATCACGCGCCTGAAAGACGGCACCTTCACCTTGCCACTGGACAATGGATCGAAAATCCAGGTGGCGATTCGTGTGGACGCCACCCGGCGCAGCGCGGAAGTTGACTTCACGGGAACCTCGGCGCAGCAAACCAACAACTTCAACGCGCCAACAGCCGTGTGCATGGCCGCGGTGTTGTACGTGTTTCGCACGCTGGTGAACGACGATATTCCGCTCAACTCGGGCTGTCTCAAACCGCTGAATGTGATCATTCCTGCGGGGTCAATGCTGAACCCGAACCCGCCGGCGTCGGTGGTGGCCGGCAATGTGGAGACTTCCACCTGCATCACCAACGCGCTGTTTGGTGCCTTGGGGACCATGGCCGCGAGCCAATGCACCATGAACAACTTCACCTTTGGCAATGCCCGCCACCAATACTACGAAACGATTTCAGGAGGCTCAGGGGCCGGCGCGCTGACAGACAGTGCCGGAGCCATCGTCGGAGGCTTCAACGGCACGAGCGTGGTGCAGACCCACATGACAAATTCGCGCCTGACCGACCCCGAGGTGCTTGAGTTCCGGTTTCCGGTGCGCCTGGCGAGCTACGCGGTCCGCCACGGATCCGGTGGCCCGGGCAGGTGGCGCGGTGGTGACGGCGGCGTGCGGCGGGTGATGTTTTTGGAGCCGATGACTGCCAGCATTTTGTCGAACGGGCGCGTGAATGGCGCTTTCGGGATGGCGGGTGGAAAGCCAGGCCTGGTGGGTATCAACCGGATTGTTCGCTCAGATGGCCACGTCGAAGAGATGGGCCACATTGGCCAGGCTGACATGCAGCCCGGCGATGTTTTTGAGATTCACACGCCAGGCGGTGGTGGTTATGGGCCGGCGCCAAACTGAGCCAACTGGTTAAGGGTTAACGCGTGAGTTTGACCGTTTTGTGACTTTCGTCACGTATACAACAGCTCACAAATCATTGAAACTGTGACTTATTGCTGATGCATTTGGATGCAAGACTTCTAAACTTCCAGCAACAAATTCAGGAGGGCATCATGGTACTGTTCACGGCTTTGGTCATCGCGACAGCAGTGGTTTTCTGTTTGGCACTCGCAGCTTCGTCGTCGCCGGTGTATGGGTTCAACGCCAAAAGCGAGTTGGCCGCTTTGGGAGACTCGCCCGTCGAGGGCGAAACCCCCACAGCACCCAAGACCTTTGTTACTACGCATCAAGGTGTGGCTTCCGAGCGCCAGCCCCTTGTTTCGGCAGCGGGCATGCAGTAACCCACGCCACTCAACAAAAAACCCGCCTAGGCGGGTTTTTTGTTGGCCCTGCGCAGGGGAAGCTGCGCAATCTGGACGTATTACTTCTTCGCGGTTTCGGCCTTGTCGTCTTTCTTGACGTCTTTGGCCACCACTTTGGCGTCTTTCTTGTCGCCTGTGGCGGCGGTCGTAGCCTTGGCATCTTTGGCATCGGACTTGTCAGCTGCGGCTGCTTTTTCACCCTTTGCAGCTTTCTCAGCCTTGGGCGCCTTTTCTGCTGTGGCAGCAGCTGGTTTTTCGTCCTTCTTGGCTGCGACAGGTTTGTCATCTTTCTTGGCCATGGCAGCGGCAGCTGGTTTTTCGTCTTTCTTCGCTGCTACAGGCTTGTCGTCTTTCTTGGAAGCAGCCGCTGCCTTGTAGGCTGCGCCACCGACGGTCACGCCTTCGGCCGAGAACTTGGCTGCATTGCCTTCGCCTACGCCCTTGACGCGTTCGATCAGGTCATTCCAGTCTTTGAAGTTGCCTTTTTTGCGCTCGTCCAGGATCTTGCCGGAAATGCCAGGGCCAATACCCTTGATCCCGTCGAGTTCAGCGGCAGTTGCCTTGTTCACATCAACGGCGGCAAAAGCAGCGGCGGCAAACAACATCGCCAAAGTGGCCAGAATTTTCTTCAACATCAATTTACTCCTCAGGTTTATGGAAAACGGTATTGCACGGCCCCGGCGCGAATTCACCTTGGGGGTGAGTCCATAACGAGGGGCGTATTGCGCCGGTTGACGTGCGTGAGAACAAATCCGTGCCCGGCGGCATTATCGGTGCATTTGCAACGCGGTTTTCAAGGTTCTGACGGTTTCGTTACCGGGTGCAACACGGGCTGATTACTGACCATTGGCCAGCCAATTCACATATTTGCCCACGCCGGAAGCCACGTCTGAAAACGCCTGATCGCAGCCGGTTGCCCGCAATCGGGACAGGTCGGCCTGGGTATGGCACTGGTATTTTCCGCGCAGGGCGTCCGGAAATGGAGCGTACTCGATCAGCCCAGCTGTGAGCGCCTGCTCGAGCACCAATGCGGGCTCATTTTTCAAGGCCCTGAGCGTGTTGACGACAGCCAGGGCAATGTCATTGAAGGGTTGTGCACGCCCCGTGCCCAGATTGAATATGCCGGATTTGGCTGGATTGTCAAAAAACCAGAGGTTGACGTTGACAACGTCGTCCACAAAGACAAAGTCGCGCATTTGGGCGCCCGGGCCGTATCCGCCATATTCCCCAAAAAGTTTGACCCGCCCTTCGGCGTTGAACTGGTGAAACGCAACACTGGCCATGCGGCCTTTGTGCTGCTCACGCGGACCGTAGACGTTGAAATACCGGAAGCCCACGACCTGTTGCGCCGGGTTGATGTTGGCAGTTCCACCCGTCAGCTGATGGTGTTGGCGCACGTACTGGTCAAAGAGCAGCTTGGAGTAGCCATAGACGTTCAGCGGGCGCTCAAATTCAGGCTCTTCCCGAAACCTGGAAGAGCCGCCATAGGTGGCTGCGGAAGAAGCGTAAAGCAGTCTCACACCCTGCAGCTGGCAGGCCATGAAAAGCCGGCAACTCAGGGTGTAGTTGTTGGCCATCATGAACTTGCCGTCTGCCTCCATGGTGTCGCTGCAGGCGCCTTCATGGAAGACCGCCGCCACTTTTCCGTAGGCACCGGCCTCGAATTGACTGTAGAAGGTGTCTGCGTCGACATAGTCGGCGATGCGCAGGTCGGCCAGGTTGCGGAATTTATCGCCCTGGGTCAAATCGTCAACGGCAATCACGTCGTGCAAGCCCCGGGCGTTCAGGCCCCGGATGATGTTGCAGCCGATGAAGCCGGCCGCGCCGGTTACGATGATTCTGGTCATGGTGGTGTGGGATCAGTGCGCTGAAAACAGCTCGTCATAACTGACGGTGGCGGTACCGAATTTTCCGACCACCAAGCCACCGGCCCGGTTGGCCAGCGGCACGGCGGCGCGCAAACTTAACCCGGCAGCGACAAAGGCAGCCAGGGTTGCGATCACGGTGTCGCCAGCACCGGTGACATCAAACACTTCGCGCGCCTGAGCCGGTTCATGCAAACTGCCCTGATCATCAAAAAGCGTCATGCCTTCTTCACTGCGGGTCAGCAGGATCGCCTGGAGCCCCAGCGCGACCCGCAGGTTTTCAACCTTAACCATCAATTGGGATTCATCTTCCCACGCGCCAATCACATGCTGCAGCTCAGCCCGGTTTGGCGTGATCACGTTGGCATTCTGGTACCGTGAAAAATCGCTGCCTTTGGGGTCGATGAGAACCGGCTTGCCCGCCGCGCGTGCGCTGCCAATCATGTTGCCAACGTGGGCGAGACCGCCTTTGCCATAGTCTGAAAACAGCACCGCATCGTGGGCATGGAGAAGGTTGGCAAATGCCGCGCTTTGGGAAGCCAGAATTTCCGTTTTGGGCGTGTTCTCAAAATCCAGGCGGATCAATTGCTGCTGGCGTCCGATGACGCGCAACTTCACGGTGGTCTTGAGGTGTTCGTCGCGCCCAAAATGGGGCTCAATGCCCGTTTTGGCCACGAGATCCTCGAGCTTGTGGCTGGCTTCGTCATTGCCGACCACGGTCAACAAGGAGGCTTGGGCACCTAATGTGACAACGTTGAAAGCCACGTTGGCGGCCGCGCCGATCCGCTCTTCTTCCCGGGTAACGCGAACAACCGGCACGGGGGCCTCTGGGGAAATGCGGTCGACCGCGCCAAACCAGTAGCGGTCGAGCATGGCGTCGCCAACCACCAATACCCTGGATCGGGAAAGTTGTGCGCGGGTAATCGGTGCAGAGGTCATGCGGTTCCAGATTCAGAGTTCTTCCACCCGCCTGGCGGGGTAACTGTCCCAGGCCTGGCAGCCCGGGCATTGCCAGAAGTGTTGCTTGCCTTCAAAGCCGCATGCGGCACAACGGTACCGCGTCAGCGGCTTGACGGCATTGTCAAGGGCGCGCTGAACCTGCGGGTGAAACTGCTCATGCTCGAGTTTTTCACCGGCAATCCATTTGGCTGCTGCGACCAGGGAGGCCTCGCGTTCCAGGTGGTGAACATACCAGTCCCGGGCGTTAGTCGATGCTCCACCCTGGGCGGCTTCGACTTTGACAATCGCTTCAAGCAAGTCCAGTGAATGTGCTGATGAATAGGCATTCTTGAGCAAGACCAAAGCTTCACCGGCGCGGCCACTTGCAATCGACGCTTGCGCCAGCTGGTCGGCAAACAGGGGTGCAGCAGGCAGGGAGGATTTCAAGGCCTGCACCAA
>JANMMR010000675.1:0-2861 GCA_031373455.1 Rhodoferax sp. | reverse complement strand
CCGTTGTGGCTGGCGGGTCTGCCGGGGCCGCGCCTGCCGGTCTGGCCACTGCCGCTGCGCTATCAACCACAAATGCGTCAGGTCCTGCAGCGGCGCCCGGGTCCGTTCAGGTTGCGGCAACTCCCGCAGCTGCGCCCGCCCACAACCCTACCAGCGCACCAATTGGGTTGCCACATGCCTCGCCATCCGTGCGCAAGTTCGCCCGGGAGTTGGGTGTGCCCCTGGCCGAAGTCAAAGGCAGCGGCCCCAAAGGCCGCATTGTTGAAGCCGACGTACAGGGCTTCACGCGCAGTGTGATGTCTGGCGCCATACAAACGCTCGCGGCGCAGGCGAGCTCGCCGCAAAAAAGCGCTGGCTCTGCATCGGCAGACGGCGCTGCGCTGGGCCTGTTGCCCTGGCCGAAGGTCGACTTCACCAAGTTCGGCGCGGTGGAGCGCAAGGACCTCTCGCGCATCAAGAAGATCAGCGGCGCAAACCTGCACCGCAATTGGGTGATGATTCCGCACGTCACCAACAACGACGAAGCCGACATCACCGAGTTGGAGGCTTTCCGCGTTTCGACCAACAAGGAAAACGAAAAATCGGGCGTGAAAGTGTCCATGCTCGCCTTCGTCATCAAGGCGGTCGTTGCCGCGCTGAAGAAATTTCCCGAGTTCAACACCAGCCTGGACGGTGATGTGCTGGTGTACAAGAGGTATTTCAACATTGGTTTTGCGGCAGACACGCCCAACGGCCTGATGGTCCCCGTGCTCAAAGACGCCGAAAAAAAGGGCGTCTTGCAGATATCGTCTGAGATGTCGGAGCTGGCCAAAAAGGCGCGCGACGGCAAATTGGGCGCTGGCGACATGTCTGGAGGCTGTTTCTCCATCAGCTCACTCGGTGGCATTGGCGGCACGCATTTCACGCCCATCATCAATGCGCCCGAGGTGGCCATTTTGGGCCTCTCCAAAGGCGCGATGAAACCGGTGTGGGACGGCAAGGTGTTTGTGCCCCGGCTCACTTTGCCACTGTCGCTTTCGTATGACCACCGCGTGATCGACGGCGCTTCCGCTGCCCGCTTCAACGCCTACCTCGGCCAGGTTTTGGCCGACTACCGCCGAATTTTGCTATGACGACTGTGGTTGTCGTCAAGAAAAACGGCCAGGTCGCCATTGCGGCCGACACCCTGGTTACCTTCGGGGATACACGTCTGTCAGACCGCTTCGAGAGCAACAGCAAGCTGTTCAAGGTGGACACGCCGGCCGGCCCGAGTTACGTGGGCCTGGCCGGCACCGTGGCGCATTTCCCGGCACTGCGCAAAGCGATGCTGGCCCTGCCCAAGGAAGAGTTGTTGCTGGGCAGCAAAGACCAGGTCTTTGACACTTTCACCAAGCTGCACCCGATGCTGAAGGAAACCTTCTTCCTGCAAACCAAGGAAGAAGACAACGACCCGTATGAATCCAGCCAGTTCAGCTCGGTGATCGCGAACGCCAGCGGCATTTACGGGCTTTACAGCTACCGCGAAGTGTTTGAGTTCAAGCAGTTCTGGGGCATTGGCTCGGGCCGCAGTTTTGCGCTGGGGGCCATGTACGCCGGTTGGGACAAGCTCAAAACCGCGCGCGAGATCGCCGTGCTGGGCGTCAAGGCGGGCAGTGAATTCGACAAAAACTCGGGCGGGCAAATCGAAGTGCTCACGCTCAAGACCAAAGCATAAAGACAATTTACCCAGAGAGACAACTATGGCTGCGTTAGAAATAAGAGTTCCCGACATTGGCGACTTCTCGGAAGTCACCGTCATCGAATTGATGGTGAAACCCGGCGACACCGTTGCGGTGGACCAGAGCTTGATCACCGTAGAGAGCGACAAGGCTTCAATGGAAATTCCATCCAGCCACGCCGGTGTGGTCACCCGCATGGTGGCGAAACTTGGTGACAAAGTGGCCGAAGGCTCCGTGGTGCTGGAGATGGAGGTCCCCGGTGCGGCCAGCACGGCACCAGTTGCTGCGCCTGCCGTGGCACCTGCCGCAGCGCTCGCAGTAACGCCAACTGCGGCGGCGGCTTCTGCCAACGCGGCTACGCCTTTGATGGTTCCCAATGCCGCCAGTTACGGCGGTACGGTGGACTTGGACTGCGACGTCCTGGTGCTCGGCACCGGCCCCGGCGGTTATTCGGCGGCCTTCCGCGCGGCCGATCTCGGGCTCAAAGTGGTGCTGGTTGAGCGCTACGCCACTTTGGGCGGCGTGTGCCTCAACGTGGGCTGCATCCCCTCCAAAGCGCTGCTGCACGTCGCAGCCGTGATGGACGAGGTGAGTCACCTCGGCGCTTTAGGCATCGAGTTTGGTGCCCCCAAAGTCAATATCGACACCCTGCGAGGTCACAAAGAAAAAGTCATCGGTAAACTTACCGGCGGTTTGGCAGCTATGGCCAAGATGCGCAAAGTCACCACGGTGCGTGGTGTGGGGCAATTCGTTGGAAGCCATCACCTGGAAGTGGATGAAACCACGGGTGCTGAGGGGCAGGAAAAAACCGGAAACAAAAAGGTTGTGCAGTTCAAGCAAGCCATCATCGCGGCAGGTTCGCAAGCCGTGCGCCTGCCCTTCATGCCGGTTGACCCGCGCGTGGTGGATTCCACCGGGGCGCTGGATCTGAAGGAAGTGCCCAAACGCATGTTGATTCTGGGCGGCGGCATCATCGGCCTGGAAATGGGCACCGTCTACAGTACTTTGGGCGCGCGGCTCGACGTGGTTGAAATGCTCGACGGCCTGATGCAGGGCGCCGACCGCGACCTCGTGAAGATCTGGCAGAAGATGAATGCCAAGCGGTTTGACAACATCATGCTCAAGACCAAAACGGTAAGCGCACGCGCGTTGCCGGAAGGCATC
>JANMMR010000662.1:0-2512 GCA_031373455.1 Rhodoferax sp. | reverse complement strand
CCCTGAATGTGGCCTTGCGACAGGAACTGGACCTGTATGTCTGCCTGCGCCCGGTGCAGTATTTCGCTGGTGTGCCGTCGCCCGTGAAAGAGCCGCACAAGACCAATATGGTGATCTTCCGCGAGAACTCGGAAGACATCTACGCCGGCATTGAATACGAAGCGCAAAGCGACAAGGCCAAGAAACTCATCAAGTTCCTGATCGACGAGATGGGCGTAAAGAAAATCCGCTTCCCCAACACATCGGGCATTGGCATAAAGCCGGTGTCGATCGAAGGCACCGAGCGCCTGGTGCGCAAGGCCATCCAGTACACCATTGACAACGACAAACCCAACCTGACCATCGTGCACAAGGGCAACATCATGAAGTTCACCGAAGGTGGCTTCCGTGATTGGGCCTATGCGCTGGCGCAAAAAGAATTTGGCGCCGTGCCCATTGACGGCGGCCCGTGGTGCAAATTCAAGAACCCGAAAACCGGCCGCGAGATCATCGTCAAAGACGTCATCGCAGACGCCTTCCTGCAGCAGATCCTGCTGCGCCCGGCAGAGTATTCGGTGGTGGCCACGCTCAACCTGAACGGCGACTACATCTCCGACGCCTTGGCCGCACAGGTCGGCGGCATCGGCATTGCACCCGGCGCCAACATGTCCGACACCGTGGCCTGTTTTGAAGCCACCCACGGTACGGCGCCCAAATACGCCGGCAAAGATTACGTCAACCCAGGCTCCGAGATTCTCTCGGCCGAGATGATGCTGCGCCACATGGGCTGGAAAGAAGCTGCGGACCTCATCATCAGCTCGATGGAAAAATCGATCCTGAGCAAAAAGGTCACCTACGACTTTGCCCGCCTGATGGACGGCGCCACCCAGGTGAGCTGCTCCGGCTTTGGCCAGGTGATGATCGAGAACATGTAGAACCCGGGTCACCCAAATCCATCCGACCGCTGTGGGGCCACGCCCTGCAGCGGTTTTTGGTTTGTGGTGCTTGAAAGCGGCCTTGTTGGCTCCAAATTACCAGTGTGCGGCGCTGTTGGCGTGCGCTCGATAGAATCATTTAATGGCGACCAAAATTCCCGACAAACCACCCGGCACCACGCCGCCACTGACCCGGCCCATCGAGCCGGATGACGGCGGCGCGGTCGTGCTTGAGCGGCGCACGCAAAAGACCAAGCCACCCCAGATGTACCAGGTCGTCATGCTCAATGACGACTACACACCGATGGAGTTTGTGGTGGTGGTGATTCAGGAGTTTTTCAACAAGGACCTGGAAACCGCCACGCAGATCATGCTGAAAATCCATCTGGACGGCAAAGCAGTTTGCGGCGTTTATTCAAGGGACGTAGCGGCCACCAAGGTAGACCAGGTGCTTGAAGCGGCCAACAAAGCCGGGCATCCGCTCAAGTGTGTCAGTGAGCCGATGGAAATTTAGTGGCACTACGGACTTGAATGTGCCGGAAAAGGTATAAAGTGAATCATCAGAAGTCTCAATTCAGCTCAGGAATTCACTCAGTCATCACGTCATCAGCAAGGCAGAAGGAAATTTCATGATTGCCCAGGAACTGGAAGTTAGTTTGCACATGGCGTTTGTCGAGGCGCGCCAGCAGCGCCATGAGTTCATCACGGTCGAGCACCTGTTGCTCGCCCTCCTGGACAACCCCAGCGCCGCCGAGGTCCTGCGCGCCTGTTCGGCGAACATCGACGATTTGCGCAAGTCGCTGGCCAATTTCATCAAGGACAACACGCCCCAGGTGGCGGGTTCCGACGACGTCGACACCCAGCCCACACTGGGTTTCCAGCGTGTGATCCAGCGCGCCATCATGCATGTGCAGTCCACCGGCAGCGGCAAGAAGGAAGTGACCGGCGCCAACGTGCTGGTGGCGATTTTTGGCGAGAAGGATTCCCACGCCGTGTATTACCTGCACCAGCAGGGCGTAACGCGCCTGGACGTGGTCAATTTCATCGCCCACGGCATCAAGAAGTCGGACCCGCCAGAGCCGATCAAATCCGGTGAGTCCCAGGCTGAAAACGAAGAAGGTGGCGGCGAGAAAAACGAGAAGCAGTCGCCCTTGGAGCTGTACACCCAAAACCTGAACCAGCTGGCCAAAGACGGCAAGATTGACCCGCTCATCGGCCGTGAATACGAGGTCGAGCGCGTCATCCAGATCCTCTGCCGCCGCCGCAAGAACAACCCCTTGCTGGTGGGCGAAGCCGGTGTGGGCAAAACCGCGATTGCCGAGGGCCTCGCCTGGCGCATCACGCAAAAGGATGTGCCTGAAATTCTGGCCGAGTCGGTGGTGTATTCCCTTGACATGGGCGCTTTGCTCGCGGGCACCAAATACCGGGGCGATTTCGAGCAGCGGCTCAAGGGTGTGCTCAAGTCGCTCAAAGACAAACCCAATGGCATTTTGTTCATAGACGAAATCCACACCCTGATCGGCGCGGGCGCTGCCTCGGGCGGCACGCTGGATGCCTCCAACCTGCTCAAGCCGGGTCTGAGTTCCGGCGCGCTCAAG
>JANMMR010000660.1:0-1505 GCA_031373455.1 Rhodoferax sp. | reverse complement strand
GGTGCGGTCGGCGATCACCTGCACGTCGATCGACGCCGGCAAGCTGGCCTGCAGCTTGGGCAGCAGCGCTTTCACGCGGTCCACGGTTTCGATCACGTTGGCGCCGGGCTGGCGCTGGATGTTCAGGATGACGCCCGGCATGGACTGCCGCCGGGCCGCCCCAAGGCAGTCGCCCCCTTGGGGGGGAGGCGGCGCAGCCGCTTCGGGGGGGCATATGCCTGCCCATGCGGCGAGCCGTGTGTTCTCGGCGTCGTCAACGATGTTCGACACATCATTGAGCCTGACCGGCGAACCATTTTTGTAGGTGATGATCAGGCTGGCGTATTCAGCGGCAGATTTCAACTGGTCGTTGGCGTCAATCGTCGAGGCGCGCGCCGCGCCGTCAAAACTGCCCTTGGCCTGATTCACGTTGGCCGCGTTGATGGCGGTGCGCAGGTCTTCCATCGAGAGGTTCACCCCGGCGAGCGCGCCCGGGTTGACCTGAATGCGCACGGCGGGGCGCCTGCCGCCCGCAATGGCCACCAGGCCCACGCCGGGCACCTGAGAGAGTTTGGGTGCCAGCCGGTTTTCCACCAGGTCGTTGATGCGAAACACCTGCAGCGAAGGCGAGGTGATGGCGAGCGTGAGGATCGGCGCATCCGCCGGGTTGACCTTGCTGTAGGTCGGCGGCATCGGCAAATCGGTGGGAAGGAGGTTGGCGCCGGCGTTGATGGCCGCTTGCACCTGCTGCTCGGCCACGTCCAGCGTCACATCGAGCGAAAACCGCAGCGTGATCACCGATGCGCCGCCGGAGCTGGTCGACGACATCTGCGTCAAACCGGGCATCTGGCCGAATTGCCGCTCCATCGGCGCGGTGACGGCGGAGGTCATCACATCGGGGCTGGCGCCGGGGTACAGCGTGGTGACCTGGATCGTCGGGTAGTCGACCTCGGGCAAGGCCGAGAGCGGCAACATGCGGTAGGCCAGGGCGCCCGCGATCAGGATCGCCACCATCAGCAGCGATGTCGCCACCGGGCGCAGGATGAAAATGCGGGACAGGTTCATGCCACGGGCGCCAAATCGGGCGATGCGCTCAGTCTTGCTGCTGCTGGCGCTGCGCCCGCAACTGCTGGAAGTACGCGCGGCGCTCGTCGGGCGTCATCTTGTTCACCTTGGCGGCGACCTCCGGGCCGAGGCGCTGCAGCGTCATGCGCACGCGTTCCTGGGCTTCGGGGGGCAGCTGGTCGATCCAGGCGCTTGAACCGGCGCCGGGCGGGGCACCGGCCGCAGCGGGTGGTGGCGCGGAAGGTTTGGCCGCTGTGGTGGCTTCGGAAGGTGCAGTGGGTGCCGTTGCGGCCGCAGTGGAAGGAGAGCCTGGCGCGCGTGAAGCGGCTTCGCGCGGTGCACTTGCTACTGGAGCCCCCGCGCCAGTTCGCGGACCCATGCCACCGCTCGTTCCACCACCCGCGCCACCGCCACCCGCGCCACCGCCACCACCGCCGCCGAAGCCACCTGCCCCCGCGCCC
>JANMMR010000601.1:0-8336 GCA_031373455.1 Rhodoferax sp. | reverse complement strand
AAACATGGCGCCCAGCGCCTCGCCCGGGTCGTCCGCGCGCATGAAGGCTTCGCCGACCAGAAACGCGTTCACGCCCGCCGCGCCCATGCGCAACACGTCGTCGCGCGTGAGGATGCCGCTCTCGGTGACCACCAGGCGATGGCCGTCGGCCAGGCCCGGCAGGTCTTTCACCAGCTGCAAAGTGGTCTCCAGCGACACCTCAAAGGTTTTCAAATTGCGGTTGTTGATGCCCAACAGCGGCGTTTTGAGCTTCAGCGCGCGCTCGGCCTCGGCGCGGTCATGCACCTCGACCAGCACCGCCATGTCGAGCCCATGGGCAATCGCCTCCAGATCCGCCATTTGCGCGTCGTCCAGGCAAGCGGCGATGAGCAAAATGCAGTCTGCGCCCATCGCGCGGGATACGTAAATTTGGTACGCATCCACCATGAAATCCTTGCGCAACACGGGCAGCTGGCAGGAGGCGCGGGCCTGTTTCAAATAATCGGGCTGGCCCTGAAAAAACTGCCGGTCCGTCAACACCGAGAGGCAGGCGGCGCCGTTTTCCGCATAACTTTGCGCGATGTCCGCCGGGATGAAGTCTTCGCGGATCACGCCCTTGGACGGGCTGGCCTTCTTGATCTCGGCGATCACCGCCGGTTTGCCCGCCTTGATCTTGGCGCGCAGGGCGCCCACGAAGTCGCGTGTGAGCACGCGGGACTCGGCGTCGGCGCGCATCACCGCCAGCGGCATTTTGTGCATCGCCGCCGCGATTTCTTCGCGTTTGACGGCGATGATTGTGTCCAGAATGTCGGTCATGGCTTCACGCTTTCAGTTGTTGCGACAAGGCCGCGAGCCCGTCAAGCTTGGCCCTGGCCGCGCCTGATTCAATGGCTTCTTGCGCCCGTTTGATGCCGCCCTGGATCGAATCGACCACATTCGCTGCGTACAGCGCCGCGCCGGCGTTGAGCACCACGATGTCTTTGGCGGCGCCCGCCACGTTGTCGAGCACACCCATGAGCATGGCTTTGGATTGCTCGGCGGTTTCCACCCGCAGCGCGCGGTTGCTGGTCATCGCCATGCCGAAGTCTTCGGGGTGGATTTCATACTCGGTGATTTCGCCGTTGTTGAGCTCGCCCACCATCGTCGCGGCGCCCAGGCTGATCTCGTCCATGCCGTCGCGGCCATACACCACGAGCGCGTGCTCAGCCCCCAGGCGCTGCAGGGCGCGCACCTGGATGCCCACGAGGTCGGGGTGAAAAACGCCCATCAAAATATTTGGCGCCGACGCCGGGTTGGTCAACGGCCCCAGGATGTTGAAGATCGTGCGCACACCGAGCTCCTTGCGGATGGGCGCCACGTTTTTCATCGCCGGGTGGTGGTTCGGCGCAAACATGAAACCCACGCCCACCTCGGCGATGCAGCGGGCGATCTGCTCGGGACTCAGGTTGATGTGAATACCCAGCGCCTCCATCACGTCGGCGCTGCCGCTTTTGCTGCTGACACTACGGCCGCCGTGTTTGCTCACCTTGGCACCGGCCGCCGCTGCCACAAACATGGCGCAGGTGGAGATGTTGAAGGTGTGCGAGCCATCGCCGCCTGTGCCCACAATGTCCACCAGATGCGTTTTGTCCGCCACATGCACCTTGGTGGAGAACTCGCGCATCACCTGCGCCGCTGCCGTGATCTCGCCAATGGTTTCCTTCTTCACACGCAGGCCGGTGATGAGCGCGGCCATCATCACCGGCGACAACTCACCGGCCATGATCTGGCGCACCACGTGCAGCATCTCGTCGTGGAAAATTTCGCGGTGCTCGATGGTGCGCAAGAGCGCTTCCTGCGGGCTGATTTTGTGGGCGCTGCTGGCGCCTTGGGCAGTGTGGGGCATGGCGGTCCTTTTTTTCGGATTCCAGTGATAGGGCTTAAGGCTTGAAGAACGCGCGGATGGCGCCCACTGCGCGGTCCACCGCAGCGGCGTCGACGTCCAGATGGGTGACAAAACGCAGGGTGTACAGGCCCGTGACCAAAACGCCCTGGGCCTTGAGGTGGGCGATGAAATCCGCCGCCCGGCCGCGTGTGTCGCCCTGCAGTTCGACAAAAACGATGTTGGTCTGCGGCGCCTTGACAGACAAGCCGGCCAACCCCGCCAGGCCGTTGGCAAAACGCTTCGCGTTGGCGTGGTCGTCGGCCAGGCGGCGCACGTTGTGGTCCAGCGCGTAAATGCCCGCCGCCGCGAGGATGCCCGCCTGGCGCATGCCGCCACCGGCCATTTTGCGGATGCGGTGCGCGCGGGCGATCACGGCTTTGGAGCCACACAACACCGAACCCACCGGTGTGCCCAGGCCTTTGCTCAGGCACACCGAGACGCTGTCGAACAGGCCGACTATTCGCTTGGCCTCATGGTACGGCTCTGAACCTGTAGCCTGCGCCTGCGCCACCGCCGCGTTGAAGAGGCGCGCGCCGTCCAGGTGCGTGTTCAAACCGCGCGATTTGGCGAGTTGGGTGGCCTCTTGCAGGTACTTGAACGGCAACACCCGGCCGCCAATCGTGTTCTCCAGCGCCAAAAGCCGTGTGATGGCGAAATGCGCGTCGTCGGGTTTGATGTTGGCTTCGATCTCGGAGAGCAGCAAGCTGCCGTCGGGCTGGTTGTCCAGCGGCTGCGGCTGTACGCTGCCAAACGCCGCCGCGCCACCGCCTTCCATGCGGTAGCAGTGGGCCATTTGCCCCACGATGTATTCCTCGCCGCGCTGGCAGTGCGCCAGGATCGCGCAGAAGTTGCTCATGGTGCCGGTGGGCACGAAAAGCGCCGCTTCAAAACCGAGCATGGCGGCGAGTTTGTCTTGCAGGGCGTTGACGGTCGGGTCGTCGCCAAAGACGTCATCGCCCAGCGGCGCGGCCAACATTGCCGCGCGCATGGCGCTGCCGGGGCGGGTGACGGTGTCGCTGCGCAGGTCAACCGGGGCGGTTGCGGCAATCGGGCTTGTGGCAGTCATCGTGGTTTAAAATTAACTTCCATGTTAACTTTTTGGCAAAAATCATCGAAAATTCCAAATTTTCAAGCTTTTTCGCCTTCCAAGTCACGTGAAATGGTTATAGTTTGCTATATTTATAGTAGCATTCAATTCAGGAAATTTTTCAACATGGCATGGCCGTGTTCGGTGAGGATCGACTCCGGGTGAAACTGCACGCCTTCGAGCCGCACCGCGTCGGCAAAACCGGCATGGCGCACGCCCATGATCTCACCGTCGTCCGTCCACGCCGTCACCTGCAAATCCACCGGGCAGGTGGCGCGCTCAATCGCCAGCGAGTGGTAACGGTTCACGGTGAAGTGCGCCGGCAGGCCGGCAAACACGCCGGTCTGCGTGGTGGTGATCACACTGGTTTTGCCGTGCATGAGCGTTTGCGCGCGCACGATGTTGCCGCCAAACGCTGCGCCAATGCTCTGGTGCCCGAGGCAAACGCCCAAAATCGGCAACTTGCCGGCGAAATGCCGGATTGCCGTGACGGAAATGCCGGCTTCCTTCGGCGTGCACGGGCCCGGCGAGATGACGAGCCGGTCGGGCGAACGTGCCGCGATGCCTTCGACCGTGATTTCATCGTTGCGGAACACCTCCACTGCGGCGCCCAATTCGCCGAAATACTGGACGATGTTGTACGTGAAGCTGTCGTAGTTGTCGATCATGAGTAATTTCATGGTGTTCACTCCAGCCCTTCTTCGACCAGCTCCGCCGCCCGCAGCAGCGCCCGCGCCTTGGCTTCGGTCTCTCTCCACTCCAGTTCGGGCACCGAGTCGGCCACCACACCGGCCGCCGCCTGCACGTAGAGCATGTTGTCCTTGATGATGCCGGTGCGGATGGCGATGGCCACGTCCATGTCGCCGGCAAAACTCAAATAACCGCAGGCGCCGCCGTAAATGCCGCGTTTGGTGATCTCCAGCGCGTCGATCAGCTCCATCGCGTGCACCTTGGGCGCGCCGGTGAGTGTGCCCGCCGGGAAGGTGGCCTTGAGCACGTCCATGTTGCCCAGTTTCTGGCCGCCGGGGCCGTCGATCAAAATCCCCTCGACGTTGCTCACGATGTGCATCACGTGGCTGTACCGCTCGACCTGGAAGGCGTCGGTCACCTTCACGCTGCCGGTTTGGGCGATGCGGCCGATGTCGTTGCGCGCCAGATCGATCAGCATCACGTGTTCGGCGCGTTCTTTCGGGTCGGCGACAAGCTCCTGCTCGACCTGCTTGTCAATTTCGGGTGTGGCCCCGCGCGGCCGGGTTCCGGCCAGTGGTCTGATCGTGATTTTTTGCAGGAATGTCGCCCCCACGCTTGTCACTTCGTGTACTGCGCTGCCCCCTACGCCGGAAACTCCCAGCGCTTCGCTTGTACGTGGGGCCGTGCCTTGCTTGGGGCGGCCCGGCGCGTCGGCGGCGTCAACACTCTCTTGCCGCACCAAAATCTCCGGCGAAGCCCCCACCACATGGAAATCGCCAAAATGGTAGTAATACATGTAGGGGCTCGGGTTGAGCGAACGCAGCGCGCGGTACAGGCTCAGGGGCGACTCGGTGTAACGCTTCTTGATGCGCTGGCCCACCTGCACCTGCATGAAGTCGCCCTGGGCGATGAGCTCTTTGGCGCGCTCCACCGCCTTGATGTAGTCGGCCTTGGCAAAGTCGCGCTCGGCCGGGTAACTTTGCGACGGTTTGACCACCGGCGCGCTCACCGAATACTTGAGTTTTTCCTTCAGCTCCCTGAGGCGCTTTTTCGCGTTTGAATAGGCTTCCGGTTGCTTCGGGTCGGCGTACACAATCAAATACAACTTGCCCGAGAGGTTGTCGATGACGGCCAGCTCCTCGCATTGCAGGAGCAGGATGTCGGGGCAGCCCAGGGTGTCAGGGGGGCAGGTTTTTTCGAGTTTTTTCTCGATGTAACGCACCGCGTCATAGCCAAAATACCCGGCCAGGCCGCCGCAAAACCGCGGCAAACCCGGACGCAGCGCCACCTTGAAGCGGCTTTGGTAACCGGCGATGAAATCCAGCGGGTTCAGCCGGGAGCTCTCGACGACCACACCATCGCTCACCACTTCGGTCACCGCATCCGCGCCAAACCCGCGCGCGCGCACCAGCGTGCGGGCCGGCAGGCCAATGAAGCTGTAGCGGCCAAACCGCTCGCCACCCACCACCGATTCAAGCAGGAAGGAGTATTTCCCGCTGTTGGAAGAAAACGCCAGTTTCAGGTAAAGGGACAGCGGGGTTTCGAGGTCCGCAAAGGCTTCGGCCATCAGCGGAATGCGGTTGAACCCCTGTGCGCTCAAGGATTTGAATTCAAGTTCGGAAATCATGGATAGAGCCTTTTTGCTCCCCTCGAGTTGTGGAGGGTGTTCATTCGACCAATGCCCCAGGCTTGGGGCGCGAAGCACGCTTTGGGCTAAACCGCGAAGGTGCGCATCAACGGCAAACAGCGGATGGCCGACGCCAGGGCCAGGCTCCCCGGTCACCCCAACCTGTGTTGATGTTGCGCGATATGAACATGCGGCCAAGTGTAGCAAAGCGGCGCGCAGACTAGACGCCAGGCCCTACACAGGGCAGGAAAAGCCTGTTGCAATTCTGGCTGCAAAGAATATATTGGCCGTTGCCATCCGATCGACCTGAATAAAAGGAATCACCATGAGGCTTTTGAAGGGACTTGTTTTAGCTGCTTTTTTGAGCGTTTTTGCCGGTAGCGCGTTCGCCGCCACGCAGGAAATCAGCGGCGTCAAAGTTGAAGACAGCACCGACGTGCGCGGCATCAAATTGCCGCTCAATGGCGCGGGCATTCGTTACAAAGGGCCATTCAAGGTGTACGTCGCCGGGCTGTATGCCGGCAAAAAAGCCACCACGCTGGATGAGCTGGTCAACCAGCCCGGCCCCAAGCGTCTTCAAGTCACCATGGTGCGCGACATCGAAGCCAACGAATTTGGCAAATTGTTGACACGCGGCATGGAAGACAACTCGTCCAAGGCGGAAATTTCCAAGCTCATTCCCGGACTGATGAAAATGAGCCAGTTGTTTTCCGAACACAAGAAACTCGTGGCGGGCGACAGCTTCTCGATCGACTGGGTGCCAGGCGTGGGCAGCACGCTCAACATCAAGGGCAAGCCGCAGGCAGAAGCGTTTAAGGAACCCGAGTTTTACAAGGCCCTGATGGGCATCTGGCTCGGGCCGGTGCCGGCCGACTTCAAACTCAAAGACGCCCTGCTGGGCGTTTAAAGCCGGGCGCGACCTGGCGCCCGGTCACCTCAACGCACAGTCACTTCCACGCGGCGGTTGCGCGGCTCCACTGTGTTGTCGGGCGTGGGCACCAGCAGGTTTTTCTCGCCATGGGACTCGATCAGGATGTCGCCTGGCGCCAGTTTGGTGCCCGCCAACAAGGTGGCCACATAACGCGCCCGCTCCAGGGCCAGGCGTTCGTTGGCGTCGGCCTCGCCTGCGGTATCGGTATGGCCCACGATGGAAATGTCGGGCACCGGCCGCGCGGCGATTTCCGCCAGGATCCGCGTTACCTCGGCCTCTGACTCGGTCGCCAGGCGCGCGCCACCGGGCTGGAAATACAGCAGGAAACTCACCGGCTTGGGTGGCCGGGCATCCAGCGCTGCGCCAAAGTCCCGGTTGATGGTGGCCCGGTTGACCTCAAAATACCGGCCCGCCGGCCCCGCCAGCCGGGTGGCCTGACCGGCCTTGCTCAAAACCGTTTCACCGGCCCGCGTTGTCAGCTTGACCTGACCGGTGCTGCCGTCACTGTTGTTCAGCAGCACCACGTAAGAGGCCGAAGGCGGCCCCGGTGGTGAAGGCGGCGGCGCAGTGCTGGCGCATCCGGCAAGCAGCGCCACGAGCAGTGCGGCGACATTCAGACCCAGCAGGCCCAGGCTCCTGCGCAATGAAAACGGTTTCATGATTTTTCCTCCTCCACCAGCAGCAGGAACTCGGTGCCGCGCACGCCGACGACGCCCGTGGGCGTGCGGATCGTCACCGCCTCGGGCCGCAGCTTGGCAATGATGCCGGAGACGTATTGCAACGTGCCCTTGACCATCCGGGCGCTGAGCTTGAGGTCGCCCTTGCCCGGCGCATACAGGTACTCATCGACGACGAACTCGGTGTTGGAGCCAAACGACATCACCGTGTTGTCACGCAGTGTCACACCCATGCTCCCATTGGGGCCGGTGCGCACAATGAACCCCGCCTGCAGCGGCATGCCCGCCGTGGCGCGAATGCTTTTGCCGTCCACCACAATCAACGCCGGGCTGGTGACGGTCTTGACAAAGCCGATCAAACCGTCTTGCGCCATCGCTGCCGGGCTTGCCAGCACCAGCAGCGACAGGAGAGCGCCTGCGGCAAGGCCCGCAAAACGCGGCGCGGGCGGTGCGCACGCGGGTCGTGGGCACGTGGTCCGTGCAGAAATTTTCATGAATGCTTCCTTTGGGTGCAAGCGGACGATTGTGCGGCATGGCACCTGCTCCAAGTTGTGACAATTTACCGCGCAACGGCCAATTCAGCGCGCATGGCGTCCACCACCGCCTTGTAATCGGTGTTTCCAAATATGGCGCTGCCCGCCACAAAGGTATCGGCGCCGGCGTCGGCCACTTGGCGGATGTTCGCGGTTTTGATGCCGCCGTCGACTTCCAGGCGGATGGCTTTGCCTGAGGCCTCGATGCGCCGGCGCACGGCTTCGATTTTGCGCAGCGCCGAATCGATGAAACTCTGCCCGCCGAAGCCCGGGTTGACACTCATGATGAGCACCAGATCGAGCTCGTCGATGACCCAATCGAGCACATCCAGCGGCTCGGCCGGGTTGAAGGCCAGGCCCGCCTTGCAGCCGGCCGCGCGGATGTTCTGGATGCTGCGGTGCACGTGGTTCGAGGCGTCCGGGTGGAAGCTGATGCAGTCGGCGCCGGCCTGTGCAAACGCGCTGGCCAGGGCATCGACCGGCTGCACCATCAAATGCACGTCGATCGGCACTGCCACACCGGCAGCGGTTTTGGCGTGGGGTTTGAGCGCACTGCAGACCATCGGGCCGAAGGTGAGGTTGGGCACGTAGTGGTTGTCCATCACGTCGAAGTGGATCCAGTCGGCGCCAGCGGCGATGACGTCTGTGACTTCCTGGCCGAGCCGGGCGAAATCTGCGGCCAGGATCGAGGGTGAGACAAAAAAGGGCAGTTTTGAAGCGTTCATGGGGGCATTTTCGCAGGTCGGCGCTGCTGAAAATTCAGGGGTAGCATTGCGCCATGCCCAAGTACCAATTCAAAGTCGAGGTGCAGCCGCACTTCCTGATGGAGCAGTCCGCGCCCGAGCAGGGCCTGTTTGTCTTCGCCTACGCCATCAAGATCCGCAACAC
>JANMMR010000599.1:0-13771 GCA_031373455.1 Rhodoferax sp. | reverse complement strand
TTGTTCGGTGGATGCGCGGGCCTGCTCGGCTTCCAGCGACGAGACCAGCCCGGCTTGAAGCCGCCAGTCGGTGATTTGCAGGGTCTCCAGCTGTGTGGCGAGGTTGGCATTGGCGATGGCCTGGCGGGCCTGAGCAGCCCTGAGGGTGATGTAGCTCAGGGCCACCTCGGCGGCAATCGACACCTGCACATCGCCCAGGCTTGCCGCGCTGGCCTGTGCGCTGGCCTGGCTGGCGTTCAGGGCACTGCGGTTAGCGCCAAAAATATCAAGCTCCCAGCTGGCATCCAGACCCGCCCTGAAGCTGTTGCTGCTGGTGTTGTTGCCGGAGCCGGAAACTTGCGCAGACGCCGAACTACCCAGTGACGGCAACAAACCTGCCGCCGCGACATCGCCTTGTGCACGCGCCTGGCGCAGTGCCGCCTGGGCCGTTTTGACGCTGGTGTTGGCGCGCAAGGCGTCGGCCACCAAGGCGCTGAGCAAGGGATCACCAAACTGCATCCACCACTGGGCCATTGAGCCTGGCGCTGCCTGCGCGGACCCTTCGTTGTTTGACCATTCTGACGGCACCGCAATCAGGACGTCTGGGCGCTGCGGCGGCGTCAGGCTAGCGCAACCCGCCAGTGCAAGCGCCAAAATGAATGGCACAAGCGCCGCCGGGGTCCGCAAGCGCATCACAACCAGTACTCCCAGATCCGTGAAAACATTTCCTTGATGCGCAAATCAAGCGGACGCCGTTGCCATGATTCCAGCGTGATTTCCTGCGAAGCCGCCAGGTCTTTGTTGAACATCGCCTGGACCTGGTCGCCAAAATCGGCGCCCAGGATGACGGCGTTGAGTTCTTCGTTGTGCAGGAAACTGCGCCAGTCGAGGTTGGTGGAGCCCACCGTGGCCCAAACGCCGTCTATCAGGGCGGTTTTGGAATGCAGGATGACACCTTGTCGCTCATAGATCCGCACGCCCGCGCGCAGCAGCTGCTCGTAATAACCACGACCTGCATGGAAAATCAGCCAGGAATCGGTCTGGCTTGGGAGGATCAGTTTCACCGTCACCCCGCGTTTGGCTGCCGCTTCCAGCACGGCCAGCAATTGCGGATCCGGGGCGAAATAGGCGTTGGTCAGGTGCACGCTGCTCTCGGCGCTTGCAATGGCCGACATCAAGGTAGCGTAGATCAGGCTGAAAGGATCATCGGGCGAACTGCCGATGGCGCGGACCACCTGGTTGCCGGCCGATACGGGTGGCGGGAAGAATTGGCTGCCTGAAAGGGGCGGGCCGTTTTGTTTGGCCCAGGTTGCCAGAAAAAGCTTTTGCAATTCGGCGACCACCGGGCCTTGCAGTTGCAGGTCGGTGTCGCGCCAGGCCAGGGGTGATTCAGCGGGCTTGCGCGCGCGCTGGCTGAATGAGCCGCCCGAATAGACACTGCTGATGTTGATGCCGCCCAAAAAGGCAATGCGGCCATCGACCACCAGCAGCTTGCGGTGGTCGCGCTGGTTCAAGCGCCAGTTCTGGCCTGCTACCAACGGGTTGACCGGGTTGAATTCGAGCACGCGGATGCCGCTGTCGGTCAGTGCCTTGAAAAAAACCTCCGGCGTGCCGATGGTGCCGACACTGTCGCGGATGACATTCACCTGTACGCCCTGCTTTTGCTTGTCCATCAGGGCCTGCACAAATTGTTGCCCGACCTCGTCGTCATCCAGGATGTAGGTTTCCAGGTTGATGTGGTCCTTTGCCGAGGCAATGGCGGCGAACATGGCCCGGTAGGTGGCCGTGCCGTCCTGCAGCAGCAGCACCCGGTTGCCGGTGGTCAGCGGGCTGCCGACGATTGCTTCCTCAACGGCCAGGTGGCGGTCAAAGATGCTGGTGTCGGCACTGCGGCTTCGCAACCGCTCAAGTACGGCTTTGCTTTGTGCAGTGGTCAAGACTCCTCGCGCGCCCTCCATGCGAACCACTGACCGTGAGGGCCGGGACAAATCCGGATGAATCGCCGGCAGGCTGCTGCACCCGGCCAAAACTGCCGGCCCCCACACGCATAAAAGCTTGAAACGCAGGGCCAGCATGGGAGTCAGCAAGCGCTAGATTCGTCCCATGACAAGCAGCACGATGAGGATGACCACCACCAGGCCAATACCGCCCGAAGGCCCGTAACCCCATTTGTTGCTGTGTGACCAGGTTGGGAAAACGCCGATCAGCATCAGGATTAAAACGATCAGAAGTATGGTGCCTAGGCTCATGGGATTCTCCTACTGTGGGATGTGAAGTGATTCAGTTTGCGGGTGCCGAAGCGGGTGCCGCCGGTATGACGACCACCGTGGTGCCGCCGCCGGTTTTGCCTGTGGCGCCGGTGTTACCCGTGTTGCCGTCATTGCCCTGGCTGCCTGTGGCGCCGGTGCTGCCCGTGTTGCCAGTGGCGCCCGTGGGCCCCGCTGGGCCAGGTACTGCGACGGGCGTGGCAGGCACGACCACAACTGCGGGTTTTTCACAGGCACTCAGTGCCAGCACGGCCAACAAGGTGATTGCGGGAAGGGAATAGTTCATGGTGTGATCCTTTGGAGAGTTGAAAAAACAGTCACAGCGCGCGCAGGCTTGCTGTGGAAATACCCGGTAGCGGCTGAGAGCCGCGTCCGGTGTGGGTTCAGCTTATGGGCAGGTTCGGCGGAGTTCCGTGCGATACCGCACCCAACCAACCTGTCCTGCCCTGCTGCTGTGTTCATCGCTGTACGCCATTGGGCATCTGGCTGCCAGGATTTGCCTGGTGCGTGTTCTGTGTCGCCGAGAGTGAGGCCAGCCCTGCCAGCCAGGATTGCATGGGCACGTTGGCGACGAGTTTTCCGAGCACTTGCGGCATCAGCCCGGCCAACAAAGCTGGAGCCGTGAGCCAGCGCCAGGGACGCAGCCAGACGATCAACCCGCCCACCACCGCAGCGCCTGCCAGCAGTGTCAAGGGCGCACGTTGCGCCAACGGCAGAAGCGCCGTCTTGGCCGCCTCCGACAATCCCAGGCTGGCATTGCGAAGTGGCTGCGCAGACCACCAGGCACGCAAAGCGGCGATGACCGCGTCCAGGCCGGGGACGACCATCAAGCCTTCCAGCCAGGGCAGGCTGGATGCACGCGGCGCGGCGGCTGCGGCCTTGCCGGCCACCAGGGCCTGGCGTAAATTTTCGCGTGAACGCGTCAGGCGTTCGCAGGCCAGGGTGGCGCGGGGCGATTCGGTGCTCATGGAGTTGCGGCCTCACGTACCATCGCCATGTCAGCGGCCATCTGGCGGCGGATGTGGGTAAATGGTTTGAGATGGGCCTGGCGCTGTGCCGCCAGGAGGCAAACAGCGCTGATGGCCAGTGGCACCAAAGGCACCGCCAGCAGCACCCAGGCCATCTGGCGTTGAGGCATCGGCACAACCGCCCACAGCATCACGGCGACTCCGGCCAGAACCAAGCCCACACCCAGACCGCAGATCGCCAGCGCGCCAAGCAGGGCCTGGCGCTTGAGGCTCTCGCCGGCACTGCCAAGCTCGCTTGCAAACAGCTCCGCATAGGCTTCAGCGTGGTCCGCCACGAGCTCGGGCCGCGCCGTCAGCAGGCGCACGATCGGGTGAAAGAGGGGATGGAACAAGGTGTTCTGCCAGTTGGGTCCGTATCAATGGCGCGAGTGGCTCATCATGCTGACCAGCGCCATCAAGGCAGCACCGGTAGCGGCGGCGATCAGCAGCGCCTTGACCGGCTCTTCCCGCACATAACTGACCGCACCATCGCGGGCATGCAGAGCCGCATCACTGACCTGGTGCGAGGCATTGCGCACGGCATCACGCCCGGTGTTCAACAAGGCATTGGCTTGCCCCGAGACGTTGGCCAGCAGCGGCCCGGCCTGGTTGCGCAGTCCCTGCACACTGCCGCTGAGGCTGTCCAGCGCGCCGTTGGCAGCTTGTTGTGTGGCCTGGATGGCGTGTTCTGCCGAACTGGCCATTTTGTCGGCGAATTTGGAGGTTTCGAGCGAAGGGTTGACGATTGACATGGTGGGTCCTTGATCGGTTTGAGGGGTGATAAAAATGAGTTTGCTGACCACGGCCCGGGTTGCCCAACGGGCTCCCTTGCATGGGTGCTGCCAGTTTCCACCGGGCACGCGTTTGCAACTGTCGGCGTGTTTGCTGAGTGCGTGTCGGGTGAGCGGTGGCGCTGACGTAGGACGCGGCTTACAAGGTTTTGAACCGGCCCCACCGTGAGCTGGTGAACCAGTGCGGTCAGACAACGCGCTGGAAAAAAGTGCGATGGACATTGCGCGGCGTAGGACATCTACTACGCCGCGTCGCGCTGCGGTCTGCTGTTCGCAACGGCAAGCCATCCACATACTGCCGGGTGTTCACAAACCATTTCAGGAGTTCAACATGAAAGCAATTTTGAAACGTACCGCCGCCGTGGCGGCATTGGCCGTGATGGCCTGGAGCACCCAGGCCAGCGCCCAGGTGACGTTCTATGAAAACGACGACTTCCAGGGCCGCTCCTTCAGCACTGGCCAGCGGGTAGACAACTTCCGCGACGCCGGCTTCAACGACCGCGCCTCATCCGTGATTGTGTTGAGCAGCCGCTGGGAAGTGTGTGAACACGCGAATTTCGACGGCCAGTGTGTGGTGTTGCGGCCAGGCCGGTATCCGTCGCTGGCATCCATGGGCATGAACGACCGTGTTTCCTCCATTCGCACCGTTCGCAGCAATGCGCGCTTCAATGAAGACCGCTACGCGCCGTCGGCCGCTCCCGTGTACGACAGCCGCAGGCGCAACAACGAGCGGCTGTTTGAGGCTGACGTGACCTCGGTGAGGGCGGTTGTGGGCCCACCCGAGCAGCGCTGCTGGATCAGCCGTGAGCAGGTGGCACAACAGCCGCAGGCCACGACCAATGTGCCGGGCGCAGTTTTCGGCGCCTTGATCGGCGGCATTCTGGGCCACCAGGTCGGCAGCGGTCGTGGCAATGATCTGGCAACTGTTGGCGGTGCCATCGCCGGTGGTGCCATTGGTGCCCAGGTCGGCCGTGACGGCAACCCACAGCAACAGGTGGCGACGCAAGGCGTGCAGCGCTGCAACACGGTGCCCGGGCAGGCCCGAGCTGACCTGTATGACGTGAGCTACAACTTTCGCGGCGTGGAGCACCGCTTGCAAATGACAACGCCTCCGGGCCCGACGGTCACCGTGAATCGCCAGGGCGAACCCCGTACCTGAGCCACTTTTTTTTCAACTTTAAACCAAAGGATCTCTATGAACTCCCATTTCAACCTCAAGGCTTCACTCGTGGTGGCCAGCCTGCTGGCGTTTTCGCCGGCTTACTCTGCACCCATCAGCAAGGCTGATTTCAATCAGGGAAAGTCGCGCATCAGTGCCGAATACAAGACGGCAAAAGCCGGCTGCAAGGATCTGGCCGCCAACGCCAAAGACGTGTGTATGGAAGAGGCCAAAGGCCGGGAAAAGGTTGCCCGCGCCGAGTTGCAGTACAGCTACTCGGAAAAACCGACGGATCTCGTCAAGATTGGTGAGGCCCGCGCCAAGGCGGTTTACAGTATTTCCAAGGAAAAGTGCGACGACCTGGCAGGCAACCCCAAATCGGTCTGCGTGAAGGAAGCCAAGGCCATTGAGACCAAGGCCCTGGTTGATGCAAGGACAGCCGGCAAGATCAGCGAGACCCGAAAAGACGGTGCCCAGGAAAAGCTGGACGCCGACTACAAGGTGGCCGCCGAGAAGTGCGAGACGCTGGCTGGAGACGCCAAGTCTTCATGTGTCGCCAGTGCCCGCATGAAGTTTGGCAAAACCTGATCCGGGTCAGCATCGAACAAAAAGGCCGGCAGATGCCGGCCTTTTTTTTGGCGCCGCATTTCAGCGTGTCGGCAGGGATTCGTTGTTCTGGGCTGCCGGTTCAATACGGATGTTGCCTTGCCATTGGCATGAAAAACGCTCGCAGCGAAACCGTTGCACCGGCACAAACTTGTTGATGATGTAGTCAATTGGGCGGCGCGGCGTGCGCACCAGCGACTTGCCGCACTGGGGGCAGTCGTGTCGGGTGGGGCTGACGTAGTCCTGCATGTAACTGCCATAACCTGAATTTTTCATGGTCCATCATCCGGTGTGTTTGCTCTGACCATGATGGGGCACGGCGGGCGATTATTCTGTGCGCTGGCACACACAGTTCACAGGGATCAACCAAAGAAGCTGCGAGATTTCTCCGCCTATGTATGCCATCGCACCGAGAAGCGCACGCTGCGCGCCTAAGCTGGTCTGCAGGCGATCCGCGCCTGGCAACACCCGCTCCAAAGTGACGGGCTTGCGCCAGTTGCGGCTCGACCGGATAGTGGCTTCATTCATCCCTCAAGGAATCATCATGAAATTTTCAACACTGGCATTGGCGGGCACCTCGGCCCTGGCGTTAAGCGCATGTTTGTCATTGCCCGCTGGCCCGGCAGGGCCGCAAGGCGCGACTGGCGACACCGGCGCTACCGGCGCTACCGGCTATACCGGCGCCACTGGGCGCACGGGCATGACGGGCACTCCGGGCAGCACGGGTGCGACGGGCGACACCGGCGCGACCGGGTACACCGGTGCAACCGGCAGCACAGGCGCGACCGGCAGCACCGGCGCCAAAGGTGCGGTGACCGGCGACACCATTCTGCTCATTCCGGCGCGATGATCGCTGTTTGATCCTTGCTTGTGGAGCTTGCCCAATCAGGCGGCTTCACCTGTTGGCAATGGGGCCTATTTGCGCCCTGACACCAGCAGAAACACACCAATGGCCAGGCCGGCGGCGCTGACAATCAAGGGCACATTGATCCGTTCCTTCTCCTGCACCTTGAGTTCAATCGGGCCGAGTTTGAGCCCGGTGGTTTCCTTGGTGTAGCTGAATCCGCCGTAGAGCAGCCCGAGCAGGCCGCCCACAACGAGGATGGCGCCGATCAGTTTTGTGGTGTTCATGTTGAGTCCCGATGGGTTTGAAGGCAGCACCAAGCGTACTTGCTGTGCGCGGCCGGCGTATGTGCGTCAGCGCACACATGGTGTGGTTTATCAGCAATGGGTGGTTGCTATAAAAAATATAGCTAACAATGCTAATTTTTTCGTGACTTGGAGGCCGATTTTTATTGAAAATTGGCAAAAACAGCCGCCATTTCAAAAAATGTTAACACCCATGTTAATTATTGGCAAAACTGCGGTTTGAAGTCGAAGCAGCAGGCTGTCAAACCGGTTTTAAGCTGCCGCTGCCTTTCTGGGGCAGGCTGGCCTGGATCGTTGTGCCTTCGCCCGGTCTGGATTCCACGCTGAGGCTGCCGCGCTCGGCCTCCACGCGAAAACGCATGCCCACCAGGCCAAAAGCCGAAGGCGGGTCTTGGTGCGTGTCGAAGCCAACGCCGTCGTCGCGCACCTGGACCTGCACCCTGTCGCCGGTTTGTTTCAGGGTGATCCAGACGTTGGCGGCTTTGGCGTATTTGCGGATGTTGGTGATGCTTTCCTGCACCATGCGGTAGACCACCAACTCGGTGTTGGGCGCCAGCGAAACCGGCCCGAGCGTGCAATGCACGGCGGTGCCCGACTGCTCTGCGTATTCACGCGCCAGTATCTCGAGCGTGGCTTCGAGGCCCAGGTTGGCCAACGCCGAGGGGCGCAGGTCTTCGATGATGCGCCGGCCCAGAGCGATCGCGTTGTTGACGTTGTCGGTCAGGTTTTCCAGCAGTTCCAGCGCGTGCGGCGCCGTGCCCACGAGCCGCGAGCGGATGCGGGCGGCATCAAGCTTGGCCGAGGTCAACAAGGCGCCCAGGTCGTCGTGCAGGTTGCGCGCCAGCCGGTGGCGTTCGTCCTCGCGCGCGGTTTGCAAGTGCTCCGCCAGCTCAGTCAATTGCCCGGTGCGTTTAACCACCTGCAATTCCAGGCGGTCACGTTCAACCTGCAGGATTCGCTGCAGTTCCTGCTGCTGGCGCCACAGGGCGTGCGTCTGGCGCAGGTACAGGATGAGCGCGAGCAAGCCGGAAACACCCAGCACTGCCACGCCGATGCGGTCAAAAAACAGGGTGCCGTAAATCTCGCCCCGCGTGCGTGCGACATTGGCAGACTCGTATTCCAGCAGGGTGCTGCCCAGGTTGCGGATCGCCTCCATCTGTTCCTTGCCGATGTCGGTCAGCAGGATTTCGCGCGCGGCGCCCGCTTTGCCATCTTCAAAGAGTTTGATGGTGAGCGCGAGCTCTGACAATTTGGCCGTTGTTGCCAGCCGCAGCTTTCCCAGCAGGTCGCGGGCGTGTGGATCGTCCGCGTAATACTGGTTCAAGAAACTGAGGGACTGGTTGATGTTTTTCAGGGCTTTGTCGTAAGGCTCGCGGTATTCCTTGCGGCCGGTCGAGAGGTAGCCGCGTTGGCCGGTCTCGGCGTCCACCAGACTGCGCGTCAATTCCTGGATGTTCGTGCGGGCCGCGCCCATTTCGCCCAGCCGGTTCAGGGTTTTGACCGACTGCCAGTACGCGTTTTCGCTCAGGAGAACCAGCGCCAGAACCATTGCGCTGCCCAGCGCAAAAGCAATCCAGTTTCGCCTGAGGATGGTGGCAATGCTCACGTTCAACCTCCAGTCGTTTTCAAAGGGCGCCAAACAAATCCGGAAATTCCGAGCCTGCGGCCAACCTGTCAACCTGTCAACCTGTCAACCTGTCAACACGTCAAGCGTCACACATGCAGGGCAGCCAGCAAACCGACAACGGCACCGGCACCGCCGGCGGCAAACATGGCGTATTTCACCCAGGACTTTTTCGTCAAAAGCGCGATGGCCGCCAGCGCGATGGCAATTTGCAGCACCGTGGTGGCTTGCGCCCAGCGGTGGTGCTGGTGCATCTGGCCGTCGCTGTCTTTGTCCCATTGCGTGGCTTCGGCTTCGAGTTTCTCGGCGGCCAGCTTGATCTCTGTTTTCTCCTTCTCGTAACGGTCGATCTTGGCCTGGTATTTGGTTTTGTCGCCATCGGCTGACGTCAAATCACGCGACACTTCGGCCAGCGACTGCTTGGTGCTTTTGGCCTGGAAATAATTCCACTGGTTGGAGGCTTCGGTTTTCTTCAATGCCGCGTTGTTTTTAAACAGGCCGGCATTGGCCTGGGTCGCGCCCCCCATGTAGGCAAAGATGGCGCCCACCGTGGCGATGATCGCCGTGAACATGGCAATCTGGTTGATCATGCTGCCACTGCCGTGTTCGGCGTGACCACCCGTGTGGCCGGCCTGTGTGGCGTGTTCGATTTCATGGTCATGCGGGCCGTGGACGTGAAAACCTGCTCCAGACATTCAAACTCCTGTGTTGCCGCGCTCATGGCGGTATGTGTTGAAAGAAAACTTCAATCCCTTGGACGAGACCTGGTCTGGCCCAGCGGTTTTGACCCAGCCAGCTCCGAGCGGCGGGGCATGGGTATCGCCGTCAAAATCGGCGTCAATTTCAGTGACTTCGGCCAGGTCGGCCAGGGGCAGGGCCTGGCGGTAAATCTCGGCGCCGCCGATCACCCAAACGGTTTCGGCCTGCGCGCAATGTTGCAGCGCTTCTTGCAGGTTGGAGAACACCTCTGCACCAGGTTGATTCCAGGTGCTGGAGTGTGTCAACACCAGGTTTTTGCGACCGGGCAGCGGCCTGAATTTGGTTGGAATGGAGTCCCAGGTCTTGCGGCCCATGATGACCGGGCAACCGATCGTTTTGGCCTTTAAATGCGCCATATCTTCGGGCAGGTGCCAGGGCATGGTGCCGCTTTGGCCGATCACGCCGTTGCGTGCCTGCGCCCAGATCAAATGCAGCTTCATCGGGCTTGTCACTCAGACCGCAACCGGCGCTTTGATGGCGGCGTGGCTCTGGTAGTCGAGGATGTCGAAGTCTTCGAACTGGTAGTCAAAAATTGAGTCCGACTGGCGCTTGATGTGCAACGTAGGGTAGGCAAAGGGCGCTCTGCTCAGTTGCAGTTCCACCTGCTCGTGGTGGTTGCTGTAGATGTGGCAATCGCCGCCGGTCCAGATGAAATCGCCAACGTCCAGGCCGCACTGCTGCGCCAGCATGTGCGTCAGCAGGGCGTAACTGGCGATGTTGAAGGGCACACCCAGGAAGATGTCGGCGCTGCGCTGGTACAGCTGGCAACTGAGGCGGCCTTTGCCGCCCGCCTGCGTTGCCGGCGCCACGTAAAACTGGAAGAAGGCGTGGCATGGCATCAAGGCCATTTTGGACAACTCGGCGACGTTCCAGGCGCTCACGATCATGCGGCGCGAGTCGGGGTTGGTCTTGAGGGTCTTGACGAGGTCGCTGATCTGGTCGATGTGGCCGCCGTCGGGCGTGGGCCAGCTGCGCCATTGCACGCCGTAAACCGGGCCGAGGTCGCCATCGGGCCTGGCCCATTCGTCCCAAATGGTCACGCCGCGCTCCTTGAGCCAGTTGTTGTTGGACGAGCCGGTGAGGAACCACAACAGTTCCTGGATGATCGCGCGGACGTAAACCTTTTTGGTGGTGACCAGCGGAAACCCTTCGTTCAGGTCAAACCGCATCTGGTAACCAAAGACACATCGGGAGCCGGTGCCGGTGCGGTCGGATTTCTGCGCGCCCTCGCGGTACACGTGACGCATGAAGTCTTCGTATTGCGACCGGACAGGGCGGGCGGCAATGGGGGGATGGGCCAATTCAATCGTCTCCGGATTCGGGTTTCACAACTTGCGGGATGGGCGCATTCGCCGGGTCATTCGCCTAGTTTATGCGCACCGGGCAATCAAACGACCGCCAGGCCTTCCGGGCCAACAGACTGGCGCGGGTCAAAGCTCTTTGTGGATCAAGGCGCCCTTGAACAGCACCGGCCCGGTTGGCCCGCCTTCGCTGGGCACGCCGCCCTTGGGTTCGAGGCTGATGGCGAGAGCCGGAACGGCCCGCATGTCGTTCTCGCCCGCCGTGAGGCGCAACACTTTGTCACTGCCCAGCACGCCCAGCGACCTGGGCCCGCCCGAGGGCGGCAGTGCCCACAATTGCAGGGACTGGCTGCTGGCCTCCTGGTAGCCCCCCACGCGTTGCAGGGTGAGCCGTTTGCTTTTGGGATCGAAGGTCACCAGCATGGAAGCGCTGGCCTTGTCGTCCGACAACACGGCGACATATTCGATTTGCGGCGCAGCCAGCAGTTTGGCCTGCAGTTGCCGGATTTCGCCACCCATTTGGTCACGCAGGTTCAGGCCTGCCACGATAGCCACGACGCTTGCGAATGCGCCGGCAGCGGCTGCGCCCCGCCACAGCGACAGGTTGCGAATCCAACCTGTGACGCTGTTGTCACTCGACATTGAAGCCGCAGCATTCTGGCGCGCGTCCAGCATCTGTTTGGCCTCGCTTTCGCCTTTGAGCAGGTTGTCAATGCGGCTCCAAACCGCAACCGGTGGTGGAGAGGCCGGTTGCAACTCGTTGAGGCTGGCAATTCGGGTCTGCCAGATCAGGGCCGCAACCCGTACATCGGCGTGTTCGCGGGCCAGTGTTTCGAAACGGCGACGCGCGCCGCCGCGCAGTGTGCCCAAGGCGAAGGCGCCGGCCAGGCGGTCAAGGAGTTCGGGGTGGTGGTGCAGGTTCATGGCTCGACCTTCAGGCAAACCGTGCCATGCACAGGCGCAACTGGTCCAGGCCGCGGCGGATCCAGGTCTTCACCGTGCCCAGGGGCAGTTTGAGTTGCCGGGCCAGATCGCTGTGGCTCAGGTCGCGGATGTAGGCCAGGCTCACCACCTCGCGCGGCCCATGGTCCAGCTGGCCGAGGCACCGGTGCAGCGCCAGCGCCTGCTGGCTGGCCTGCGCCTTGTCCATCGGGTTCGGACCATCACCCGGCAAAGACTGCGCCATGGTGTCGTCGAGTTCCTGCGTCATCTGGCTGCCTTCGGATTTGCGCCGCCGTAAAAAATCCAGGGCGCGTGACCGCACGATCAAACCCATCCACGCCATAGGCGGGCTCAAGGAAGCCCGATAGTCGCCGGCTGCGCGCCAGATTGTCAGGATGGCGTCTTGCAACACGTCTTCGGCCCATTCCCGGTTGCTGACCACACGCAGTGCGAGCCCGTAAAGCTGGGGCGAGCAACGGTCGTACAGGGCTTTCAAGGCACTGTGGTCCTGGTCTGCCACGCGGTCCAGCAGCGCGATCAGTTCGGTGTCGGTGGATTCAAGGTTCATGTCGGGATTGTCTTCGATGGATAACTTGACTACGGCGCACACAGCCATTTGGATTCAACCCAGTCACGCGGCCCGCCGAAAAAGAATTTACACCCAATCGAATCCACTTGGCATCCCACCTGCGTATTGGTTGCGTTGGCAAATGTTTCGGTCTGCCAACCCGACCATTGAATCTGCAAAAGATCCGATCCAAGGAGAGCCTCATGGAAATTGAACCTGCCTGGCGACGACGCTCCTTTTTTCAAGGCTGAGCCCTCACCCGTTTTTCCATTTTTCCCCAATCACACCGGAGTTCGATCATGAAGACCCAATTTACCCAACTTGCCAAAGCCTGCCTCTTGATGGCAGCGGCTGGCGGCGCCATTGCCTCCAGCCACCGGGAGGCGCCGTTCATCACGGGCGCGCCCAAAGTAGACGGCACCGACTTTTACATGTTCCGAAGTTATGAAGGTGTCGCCGCCAATGGCACTGGCGGCCGCTCGGATTACGTCACCTTGCTGGCCAACTACCAGCCGCTGCAAGCAGCCTATGGTGGTCCCAACTATTTCTCGATGGACCCCAACGCGCTGTATGAAATCCACATTGACAACAACGGCGATGCGCGCGAAGACATCACCTTCCAGTTCCGCTTCAAGAATGCACTCAAGTCGATTGCCCTGCCGATTGGCACTTCCAGCGTTGCCATTCCGCTGATCCAGGCGGGCACGGTTGCCAACCTGAATGACGCCAACCTGAATGTGAATGAAACCTACAGCGTCAGCGTGGTGCGGGGTGACCGCCGCAGGAATGGTGGCGCGGGCTCCGCCGTTGTCAAAACCAGTGGCGGCGCCGTGTTTGAAAAACCGGTGGACAACATCGGCGTGAAAACGATTGCCAACTACGCGGCCTATGCGGCGCAACACATCCACAACGTCACCATCCCGGGCTGCGCCAATCCGGGCAAAGTGTTTGTGGGCCAGCGCCAGGAAGGTTTCGCTGTCAACCTGGGCACCATTTTTGACCTGGTGAACGCACCGGCTGCGGTGCTGCTGGACCCGGCCAACAAAGACGCGGTCGGCATGGGCGGCAACCACCCGGTCCAGAAAACCAATGTGACCACCATTGCATTGGAAGTCCACAAGAGTTGCCTCACAGCGGGCAATGAGCCGGTGATCGGCGGCTGGACCACGGCCAGCATGCGTCAGGCGCGTCTGCTCAACGGCAACACCCCTTCGGGCAATGACAAGGCTGCCAAGCAGGGCGGCGGCTGGGTGCAGGTGTCGCGCCTGGGCAACCCGCAGGTCAATGAAGTGGTGATCGGCCTGCCAGACAAAGACAAATTCAATGGCTCACACCCGAAGGATGATGCGCAGTTCCTCAACTACGTGATCAACCCGACACTGCCCGCCTTGCTGGGACTGGTCTTGACCGGCAATGCCGCCGGTGTGGCGCCCACCAACCTGCCGCGCACGGATCTGGCCACCACCTTCCTGACGGGCATCACGGGCGTGAACAAGCCGGCCGTGAATCCGACACCGTCAGAAATGCTGCGCCTCAACACCGCCGTTGCACCGGTGCCCTTCGCCAACCAGAACCGTCTGGGCGTGGCCGGCAATGCGCTGGCCGGTGGTACGGATAAC
>JANMMR010000487.1:0-10523 GCA_031373455.1 Rhodoferax sp. | reverse complement strand
GCATGCGCATTGCCCGGTCGCCGTGCGGGGCTGATCGCTATAACCACGCCAATTGACTTTCTGAACTTGGCATTGCTATACTATTAATAGCTATTAACGCCCATTATTCGTGACTTAGAGCGTGAAAATGCTTGTAAAATTCGAAAAATGCACTCGAAATTGAGATTTGTTAATACCCATGTTAATTATTCGTAAATTTCGAAACCAGCCGCTCCCAATGACGGCGCAACAACCCCGATAAACTATCTGCGTTCACCCAACCATCAGCGCGCATGCGCACCAAAACACCATGATCCTCGAACTTGCCGACATCAAAATCCATCCCGGCCAAAACGCTGCTTTTGAAGAGGCCATCCAGCGAGGAGTACGCGAGGTGGCTTCCAAGGCCAAGGGGTTTCAGGGCTACAAGGTGAACCGGGGGATTGAGAGCAAAGAGCGCTACATCCTGCAGATTTTCTGGAGCACGCTGGAGAACCACACGGTTGATTTTCGGCAGGGGCCGCTGTTTGCGCAGTGGCGCGCGATTGTGGGGCCGTTTTTCTATGGCCCGCCCACCGTGGAGCACTTTGAGCTGGTGGCGAAATCGGATTGACGAGCGGCTGGCGCTGCCGCAAAACGCGCTGAGGCTGGCCGCCGCGCCATTTGCGGTGCTACTCCTGTCTTGTAAGACAATCTGGAGTTCCTGGAGCCCGCCTTCAGGTTCCGACCAAATGACCCCACTGCCCGGCACAAGCTGCGCCGGGCTTACCCAAGGAAGCGAGAATTTTCATGAGTTTTGTGATTGAAGCCCCTGCGCAGGCGTCTTTGCCGGTTGTTGGCAGTGCCGCGCGTTTCCCGGTGCGCCGCGTGTATTGCGTGGGCCGCAACTACGTCGAGCACGCCAAGGAGATGGGTTTCACCGGCCGCGAGCCGCCGTTCTTCTTCCTGAAGCCGGCTGACGCCGTGGTGGTGGTCAATGCGGGAGAAACCGCGAATGTGTCTTACCCGGTGATGACCAAAGACTACCAACACGAAATCGAACTCGTGGTGGCAATTGGCACGGGGGGCAAAAACATCAAGGCCGCCGATGCGAAGAAACACATCTACGGTTATGCCGTGGGCCTGGACATGACGCGCCGCGACCTGCAGGGCGAGCAGAAGAAACTGGGGCGCCCCTGGTGTATCGGCAAGGCGTTTGACCAGTCGGCGCCGTGTGGCCCCATCACCCCGGCAGCCCAGGCTGGCGACGTGGCCAACGCCGAGATCTACATCCAGGTCAATGGCAAAGACAAACAGCGCAGCAACGTGGCCAAGCTGATCTGGAACATTGGCGAAACCATTGAGCACATCTCCAACGCCTGGGAACTGCAACCCGGCGACCTGATCTATTCCGGCACGCCCGAGGGTGTTGCGGCTGTGGTGGCGGGCGACACCATGTATGGCTTTGTGACGGGGCTCACGCCCATCACAGTCAAGGTGGTTTAAAGGCGCCGCTCAAAGGCAATCACATCACCCGGCGGGCCAGCGCGTGGCCTGCGCGGGTGCAAGCGGCAAGGGCCGGATATAAAAGCAACGCGAGGAGACATTCGATGAAAGTTCTGGAAACCCTGGCCCGGTTTTGCGCCGTGCTGGCCGGCTTGATACTGACGGTGATCACCTTGATGACCTGCGCCAGCCTGATTGGGCGCAACACCATTGGCTGGACAGTGCAAGGCGACTTTGAATTGACCGGTGTGGCCGCCGGCGCCGCCATTGCGCTTTTTATGCCTTTGTGCCAATTCAAGCGCGGCAACATCATTGTTGACTTTTTCACCTCCAAGGCCAGCGATGCCACCTGCGCCCGGCTTGACCGCTTCGGCGCCCTCTTGATGGCGCTGATGATGGCGCTGCTGGCCTGGCGCAGCGTCGCAGGCGGCCTCAATGCCTTCAAGACCCAGTCCACCAGCATGATGATGGGCTTCCCCGAATGGATCGTCTATGCCTTCATCGTGCCGCCGCTGGCGCTCACCGCCGTGATCGCCTTGTTCCAGTGTGTGCGCGGCAATCCTGATGTAGGGCACGTCGCCACAGGAGCTGTGGCATGAGCCCGATTGCCCTGGCCCTGATGATTTTCGGCATCATGCTGTTGCTGATGGCCGTGCGTGTGCCGATTGCCGTGGCGATGTTTTTTGCCGGTTGTGTCGGTTACGTCGGCCAGTCTGGCTGGATGCCTTTGTCCAGCTACCTCAACAGCCTGGCCTTTGCGCGTTTTTCAAGTTACGACCTGTCGGTGATCCCGCTGTTCATCCTGATGGGCAACTTTGCCACGCAGGGCGGCATTTCCAAGGCGCTGTTCGGTTTTGCTGCGGCCGTGATGGGCCGCTTCAAGGGCGGCTTGGCCATGGCGGCGGTGCTGGCCAGCGCGGCCTTTGGTTCGATCTGCGGCTCATCCGTGGCCACGGCGGCCACCATCACCTCGGTGGCTTTGCCGGAGATGCGCCGCCACGGGTATTCAGGCCGGTTGTCCACCGGCACCCTGGCCGCCGGCGGCACCTTGGGCATCTTGATTCCGCCCTCGGTGCCACTGGTGATCTACGCCATCCTGGCCGAGCAAAACATCGCCAAACTGTTCGCAGCGGCCATGGTGCCCGGCATCATCGCGATGCTGGGGTACATGGTCGCCATTGGCATCTACGTGCGCCTGGTGCCCGGCCATGCGCCGGAAAAGGAAGACATTGAGAGACTGAGCCTGCAAACGCTCACAGGCGTGTTGCCGATTGCGGCCGTGTTCACCATCGTGTTTGGCGGCATTTACGGTGGTTTCTTCACGCCCACCGAAGGCGCGGGTGTGGGCGCAGCCGCCACCTTTGTCGCGGCCTTGCTCAAGCGCGAGCTGACCATGGAGAAGTTCAAGCAGTGTTTTTACGCCACCGCCGAAGGCTCGGCCATGATCTTCATGATCTTCATTGGCGCCGACGTGATGAATTCCTCACTGGCGCTCACGCAGGTGCCGGCACAGCTCTCCAGCGTGGTCCTGAGCTGGGGCCTGGCGCCGGTGATGGTGGTCAGCGCCATCCTGCTCCTTTACGTGGTGCTGGGAGCCGTGATGGATGAGCTGTCGATGATTCTGCTGACCATCCCGATCTTTTTCCCGATGGTGATGGGTCTGGATTTCGGCATGCCCAAGGGTGACGTTGCCATCTGGTTCGGCATCATGGTGCTGATGACGGTCGGTTTCGGCATGCTGGCACCGCCGGTCGGGCTCAACGTGTACGTGGTCAACAGCATGGCCAAGGATGTGCCGATTTCCGAGAGTTACAAGGGCGTGATGCCGTTTTTGATCAGCGACACCATCCGCACCATCGTGCTGCTGATGTTTCCGGCCATTACCCTTTGGCTGGTGAAATACGTCAGGTAAATCGAGGCGCCTTGATTCAGGGTAATTCCGGTCAACCCTGAGCCGAATTTTCCGTTACCTTCTCAGGTTGCTTGTCATCATTCCATTGCATTCGTTCCAAAACAGGAGTTTTCCACATGATCCAACGCCGCACCCTGCTCAAGACCACTGGCGCAGCCGTCGCACTGGCTGCACCCACCTTGGGTTTGACGCAACAAGCCGTCACGCTCAAGTTCCACACCTTCATGGCGCCTTTGTCCAACGTCTGGCTCAACATGCACAAGGCCTGGATGGACAAGGTTGAGAAGGAATCCGGCGGCCGCATCAAGTTCGAGCCCTACCACTCCATGCAGCTGGGCGGCACGCCGGCACAGTTGTATGACCAGGTCAAGGATGGCGTGGTCGACATCACCTGGACCCTGCCCGGCAACTCGCCAGGGCGCTTCCCGCGCGTCGAGGTGTTTGAGCTGCCCTTCATGATGAACAACGCCGAAGCGACCTCCAAAGCCTATTGGGAGTTCCTCCAGACGCAGGCCGCCGACGAGTTCAAAGACACCCAGTTGCTGGCCGTCAACGTGCACGGCCCGGGCTTTTTCCATTCGCGCGACAAGCAGATCAAGTCGGCGGGCGACCTCAAAGGCATGAAAGTGCGCGGCCCGACACGCCAGGTGACCAAGCTGCTGGGTTCGCTGGGTGCCACGCCGGTGGGCATGCCCTTGCCCGCCATCACGGACGCCATCTCCAAAGGTACCATTGACGCCTGTTCCTTGCCCTGGGAAGTGGTGCCTTCCATCAAGGTGCAGGAGTTGGTGAAGTTCCACAGCGAATTCCCGGCCGACAAGCCGGCGCTTTACACCACCACGTTTGTGATGTGCATGAACATTGCCAAATACAACTCGCTGGCACCCGATCTGAAGAAAGTGATCGACGCCAACTCCGGCCTCGCCACCTCCGGCTGGCTTGGCAAAACGCAGCAAGCGGGCGACCCGGCTGGCCGCAAATCGGCCACCGACCGCAACAACACGCTGTACACCTTCACTGCCGCGGAAACCGAGCAGTTCATCAAGCTCTCCAGCCAGGTGGACGACGAGTGGGTTGCCGACATGAACAAGCGCAACTTTGACGGCAAGAAACTGCTGGAAACCGCCAAGGCGCTGATCGCCAAACACGGCAAGGCCTGATCCGCCCTGCGGGTATGAAAAGGCTCCCCCGGGAGCCTTTTTTTTGCCCCTAAACTGTGGCGATGTTCAGAAGCCCGATCAAACACTGCAAAAACTGCGGCACGGCGGTGGTCTACCGCGTCCCGGACGATGGCGACACCAAAGAGCGCGCAGTTTGCCCGAATTGCGTCACCGTACATTACGAAAACCCCTTGAATGTGGTGGGCACGGTGCCTTACTTCGGCGACAAAGTGCTGCTGTGCAAACGCAATATTGAGCCGCGTTTTGGCAAATGGACGCTGCCGGCCGGTTTCATGGAGTTGGGCGAAACACTTGCACAAGGCGCAGCGCGCGAGACCGACGAAGAGGCCGGTGCGCAGTTTGAAATGGAAGGCCTGTTTTCGATCCTGAATGTGCCGCGCGTCGGCCAGGTCCACATGTTTTACCTGGCGCGCCTCACCAGCGACGTGTTTGCGCCAGGCTTTGAAACCATTGAGGCCCGGTTGTTCACGGAGGCCGAGATTCCGTGGGAGGAGATTTCCTTCAGGACCGTGAAGGAAACCCTGCAACGCTATTTTGCCGACCGACACAGCGGCGCGTTGGCCGTTCACACCGTCGACATTCTTTAACCCGATCCAACCTGACCCCAAAAAGCGTTCCCATGTTGCCCAGCTACGTCGTGCTCGACCTCGAGACCACCGGCGGCAGCGCCAGCGGTGATCGGGTCACCGAGATCGCAGCAGTTCGCATCGACAACGGCCTGGAAACCGTGCGCTGGAGCACCCTGGTCAACCCCGGCGTGCCGATTCCCGGATTCATCCAGAGCCTGACCGGCATTGATGACGGCATGGTCGCCGACGCGCCAAGTTTCAAGTCCGTGGCCGACCACCTCCTGGCCGTGCTGGACGGCAGCGTTCTGGTGGCGCACAACGCCGGTTTTGACCACGGTTTCCTGCGCGGCGAATTCGCCCGCCTGGGCCACGAACTGCGCGTGCCCACTCTGTGCACGGTGCGCCTCTCGCGCAAGCTGTACCCGGCGTTCAAGAGCCACGGGCTGGACGCCTTGATGCAGCGGCACAACCTGCACACCGATGCGCGCCACCGGGCGATGGGTGATGTCGAGATGGTGCTGGCCTGGCTCGAACAGGCGCGGCAAGACGCAGGCGAACAGCACCTGCGCGAAACCGCGCTTGAATTGCTGCAGCCGCCGATGGGCCTGCCGGTGGAACTGGAAACCCAGGTTGACGGGCTGCAAGATGCGCCGGGTGTTTTCATTTTTTACGGTGACGCGCCCGTGCCGCTCTTCATTGGCAGTGCCGCCAACCTGCGCCAGCGTGTGGCAGCCCATTTGCAGTCGGCGTCCAAATCGGCCCGCGAGCGCGGCATCGTGGCCAACACGCGCCGCATCGAGGCGCGCGCGACAGCCGGAGAACTCGGCGCCCTGCTGCTGGCCAAACGCCTGATCACCGATTTGCAGCCCACCTACGGGCGCAGCCGCGCCCCTGCTGCCGTGGACCAGCGCGCGCTGCACCCGTGGCCGCATGACGGCGCCGTGGGACTGCGGGAACACGATGAAGGCAGCGGCCGCAGCGCCATTCACGTCTTCCAGCGCTGGGGCCATGTGGCCAGTGTGCAGGACGAGACCGAACTGCAAGCGGTTCTTGAAGGCCTGGCAGACCTGGAAGACGCCGAAAACCCATCCGGCTTTGACATCGACATTTACCGCCTGCTGGTCAGGCGCCTAGTGGGCCCGGCGCGGGACGCCTCCAGCGTGATCCTGTTTCCCCGCCGGGCAAACCGCGACGCTTCATAATTGCGCCATGGCAACGAAATCACTGAGTCTCGTGGGCCCTGTGCGCTCGGTACGGGACAAAACGGCCCAGACCATTCTCGGGCTGGTGGTCAACGTGCCTCAAAGCCGGGAAGCCACGGTGGAAAACCAGGCCGGCGCGACCGCGCGCAGCCAGGCCATCGCCCGGGTTGCCGCCCGCAAAGCCAGCGTGTTGGCCGGTTCAATGGCCCTGCCCCCGGGCCCCTTGGGTTGGATCACCTTTCTGCCCGAACTGGTGGCCGTGTGGCGCCTGCAAGGCCAGATGGTGGCCGACATCGCCTCGGTTCACGGCAAAAGCGCCTCGCTCACCCGCGAACACATGATGTACTGCCTCTTCAAACACGTGTCGGCACAGGCCCTGCGCGATTTGGTGGTGCGCGTGGGCGAGCGTTTTCTGGTGCAAAAGGCCTCCGGCGCGCTGATGCAAAACATCGCGCAGAAACTGGGGGTTCAGTTGACGCAAAAGCTCGTCAGCAAGTCGGTATCGCGCTTTGTGCCGCTGCTGGGCGCCTTGGGCGTGGGCGCGTACGCCTATTTCGACACCGCGCAGGTGGCCAGAACCGCGCAGGCACTTTTTTCCGAAGCGGCTGACGAAGCCTGACGGCGATCTGCTCTGAACCGGCTTTTTACAAGGCAGACAGCGCTGCGGCCAAACGAGCGCGGTAAACCGGGAAATTCTGCAAGTCGTTGTGCCCGGCGCCTGGAACCAAAACCAATTCAGCCTGAGGTGCAATCGCTTTCAACACAGCACTGTGACTCGGCGCAATAAACGTGTCTGCCGCGCCATGGAACAACAACAGCGGGCTGCTGATCTGGCCCACCAGGCGGTCGGTGCGAAGCGGGTAACGGATCATGAATTCGGGCACCAGGGGATAAACCTCTGCGGTCAGCGCCACCAGGCTGCTGTAGGGAGACACCAGCACCGTCAGGTCGGGCGGCCGGAATTGCGTGTCTTGCGCGAGGCCGGCCGCCAAACCGCTGCCCAGTGAGCGGCCGTAAACCACCACTTTGCGCCCTGCATACTGGGGCCCGACCATCGCGTAGGCGGTGCGGACATCGGCACGCAACTGTGCTTCGCTGGCGACGTCACCCGTGCTTTTGCCATAACCCCGGTAGTCAACCATGAAGAGGTCGAAGTTGGCCTGGCGGTAGAAGTCGGTGTTGACGAACCACGATTGCAGGTTGCCGGCGTTGCCGTGGAGGAAAAACACCAGCCCTTTTGCACCCTCGCGCTTGAGGTGCAGGGCGGAAAGTGTTGCACCGTCCACAGGCACACTGACCTCGTGCGTATCCGGCGCCGGCGCCAAAACAGTATCCGCCGAGAGCACAACCGGTTTGAATAGCAGGCGCTCCTGCTTGAACCACAATCCCGCACCTGCCAGCACGGTGACCGCCGCAAGTGCCAAAACCACCCAAATTGCAACCCGGATAAGCCGCCCGCGCGCCCGGGAAGATCGATGTAGGTCCGTCATTTCAACACCGGAAGCTCGACGCGCACTTCAAGCCCAGGCAAGGCATTTCGGATCGACAGATTGCCCCCGTGCGCCTGCGCCACCAGCTTGCACAGGTACAAACCCAGCCCGACGCCACCGGTGCTGCGCTGGCGCGACGCGTCGGTGCGGAAAAACGGCTCGGTCAAATGCGGCAATTGCGATTCGTCGACACCGGGGCCGTGGTCCCGCACGAGGATCACGGTTTGGCCATTTTCCTGCCCGAGCGTAACCTCACAGGGCAAACCGTCTGGCGGATTGACGCGCAGCGCGTTGGCCATCAGGTTGCGCAACAAGAGGCGTATGCGGGCCACGTCCAGCGCCAGGGGTGGAATGTCGAGCGCGGCGGTCACACGCACCCGCCCTTGCGGAGACACAGCCGCCACCACTTCCTTCGCCAGTGCCACCAGGTCACAGCGCTCCAGCATGAGGGCGGCGTGCCGACTGGCCAGGCGCTCGGATTCCAGCAGGTCGGTGATCAGGCCCGCCATTTCCGCCAGATCGCGCAGCAGGGCGTCTCGCTGGGTTTGGGTGGCGGGCGACTCCGGCAGCAGCTCGGTGTTGAGCCGCGCGCGGGTCAGCGGCGAGCGCAACTCGTGGCTGATGGCCAGCAACAAGGCGCGCTTGGCCTCCAGCATCTGGTGGATGTTGTCGCCCATGGTGTTGATTTGGCTGGCCAGTTCGCCCAGTTCGTCGCGCCTTTTGACGGCAATGGGCGTGGTGAAATCACCCACACCAAACCGCTTGGCACCCGCGCCAATGTCCTCCAGCGGCTTGAGCAACCGCCGCACGTAGAGGTAAGCGATGGCCGTGAGCGCGAGCAAGCTTGACAGCGTGACCCAGCCGACGATGCCCGGGCCGCGGCGCCAGTTCAGATCGCCCAGGCCAAAGGTGACCAGGTGCCCATCATTCGTGCGCCGCTGCAACAGGCGCCCGGAATCCGCGTCGCGGTCAAATTCGCCACGCTGCCAGTGGTCGTGGTTCGGCCGGGGGTGGGTATCGATCTGCACCAAAGGGCCTTCAACCCGCACCGAAACCGGCAGGCGCGCCACCAAAGCCTGGATTTTCGCGGGCTCGGGCGGCGATCCAAGGTCTGCCGCCAGCCGGTCCACGTAATCGGCCAGCAGGGGCTTCACGGCGTCTCGCCAACCCGAGCTCAGCGCCCGTTGCATGCCGAACATAAATGCCGCACTCATGGCGAGTGCCAGCAGGAGAAACAAGGCGACCAGCCGCCCTTTGAGCGAGTGCCCGAGGCGATGGCGCCACGGCCTGCGTGCGGGAAGCGGCGTTTGTGCGTCCATCGCTGCCCCGCTCATGGCCGCCCGACCGCCAGTGAATAACCGGCGTTGCGCAGGGTGCGGATGCAATCCAGCGGCTCGAGCTTTTTGCGCAGGCGGCTCACCACGATGTCCACCGCGCGGGTATACAGGTCGGCCTCATGGCCGCGCAGATGGTTCAGGATGTCGTCGCGGCTGAACACCTTGCCCGGCGATTTGGCCAGCAGGCTGAGCAAGGCGAATTCGGTGCCGGTCAAATCGAGCAACTGGCCCTGGCGCATCACGGCGTGGGTGTCCAGATTGATCTGCAGGGCGTCAAAGTCAAGTTTGTGCGGTTCTGCAGGCGCGCGGCGACGGCGCAACACGGTTTGCAAGCGCGCCACAAGTTCACGCGGCTCAAACGGTTTGGGCAGGTAATCGTCGGCGCCCAGTTCAAGGCCAACGACACGGTCCATCACGTCACCGCGCGCGGTGAGCATGATGATCGGGATATCGCCAAAGCCGTCGCTACTCTGGCGAATGGCGCGGCACAGCGCAAAACCATCCATGCCGGGCAACATCACATCCAGAATGGCGGCGTCAAACCAGGTGTTTTTCAACGCCGCAAGCCCCTCTTGCGGGTGATAAACACAGGTCAATTCCAGGCCAAAACGCGCAAAATAGGCCGCCAGCGGCGGGGCCAGCTGTTGGTCATCATCGATCAACAGGATCTTTGGCGAATCGGGCATGGCGCATTGTCACATTGCCAGCGTGGAAGGGGCGCGGCGAGCTTCTCAAGCCTGCCCGCCGCGCCCGTCACACGGTTTTGCGGTTCAGCTTCTCCAGCCACGGCGGCGGTTCATCAGGTCGCGGATCTGCTGCTGCTGCGCCGGGTTCAGGCTGTCGTAAAAATCGGCAGCGGCGGCGATGACGTCAGGGCCTTTGCTTTTGATGGCACCGGTTTTTTCATCGACCAGCGCCAACGCACGCGCACGGTCGAGCTTGTCGCCCGCCACCAGGGCCTTGAGTTCGTCGCGCGGATCGGTCGTCTTGCCGACCAGTGCCACACGTTGCTCCTGCAACTTGGCGGCCAAAACACCCAGGCGCTGTTTTTGGGCGTCGTTCAGATCGAGCTTCTTGCCCGCGTAGTCGATCATTTTGGCCTGATGTTGCGCCTGTGCCGCCGGATCGCCGTGCCCGGCGCCGTGCCAGCCGCGGTGGCCACCGGAACAGGCACTCAAGCCGCCGACCAGAACACTGGCGCCAAACAAGCCAGCGAGTGTGCGTTTAAGCCAAGGTTTCATGGAATTTCCCCTCAAAGTGGTTGAACAGGACGCCAGTTTGCCCAGTCACACGCAGGAAATCTTCTCGGCGGGGTCTCGGTTTGTTTCGGTTTTTTTCAGATGTTCCCGAACCAGGGAATGTGGGGGG
>JANMMR010000477.1:0-11350 GCA_031373455.1 Rhodoferax sp. | reverse complement strand
GTTGCGCCCGTTCAAATACCGGGCACGGTACCAAGCTAGATGTCTGCTCAAATTCAAATCGCCGGAATCAAAAAAAGCCCGCAAACCCAAGCTACATGCGCTTTGCAGCCGCTTCTTGGGGAAATTAACCGGACAGCAGTGTCTTTTCGGCAATCAAGTCACGTGAAATGGTGCTTTATTGCTATTTTTTATATAGCATTGATATCCATCCGTTGCAACATCAACTGCGCAGAGCGCATCAGGACTAGAATAATTTTTGCCTTTCAAAATCCAATCATCCACCAGGAGACGCGCCATGATTTCCCAGATTGATCCCAGGCAAATTTGGGGGCGCTTGCAGCCTCTGGCGCGCACCGCGCTGTCAGTCACTTTTGCACTCTCGATCACGGTGGGCCTCGTGGCCTGCGCGGTGCAGCCGGGGGCCACGCCGGTCTCCAACCCGGCCGAGGTTGGCATGTCGGCACAGCGGCTGGAGCTGTTGACCAGCGCCTTCAACAAGGAAATCTCTGACAAGGCCCTGCCCGGCGCCACCGTGCTCGTGGCCCGCAAAGGCAAGCTGGTGTATGCCCGCGCGTTTGGCGTGCAAGACCCTGCGCGGCCCGACGCGATGCAGGTCAACTCACTGTTTCGCATCTACTCGATGACCAAACCCATGGCCACGGTCGCCGCGATGATTCTGGTTGAAGAAGGCCGCCTGCAGTTGTCGGACCCGGTCGTCAAATACCTGCCGGCGTTCAAAGACATGAAGGTCTACACCGCGAGCGGCACCGAGCCCGCACGCGCCATGACGGTGCAGGATTTGATGCGGCACACCTCGGGCCTGGGTTATGGCGAGATCACCGTCAACAACGAATTCAAGGCGGCGCTGGCGCAGGCCGGTGTGTACAAACCCGGCAACATCGACTTCGACGCGCGCGACATGACGGCGGCCGAGCAGGTCAGCCGCCTGGCCACTGTGCCGCTCTTGCGCCAGCCGGGCACGGCCTGGGAATACAGCCTCTCCACCGATGTGCTGGGCCGCGTGATCGAAGCCGCCAGCGGCCAGCGCCTGGGCGACTTCATGGCCGAGCGCATCTTCAAACCGCTGGGCATGAACGACACGGCGTTTTACGTGCCGCAGGAAAAAATGAGCCGCCTGGCGGGCCCATTTGCCAAAGACCCGGTCAACGGCGCACCCTTCAAGCTGATCGACGTTTCACGCCCGCCGGGCAACGACTCGGGCGGCGCGGGCGCGGTCTCCACCGCCACCGACTACCTGCGTTTCGCGCAGATGATGCTCAACGGCGGCAGCCTGGACGGCCAGCGCATCCTCTCGCGCCCCACCGTGCGCTGGATGACCTCTGACCACCTGGGCCCGCGCATTCCCATCGCAGCCAGCCCCGGCGGCGGTGTGTTGTTCCCCTCGCTCTACACCTTTGGGCTGGGCTTCGCCGTGCGCCCGGCCGACGGCCTCTCGTTCATGGCCGGCAGTGGCGGCGAATTCAACTGGAGCGGTTACGCCGGCACGGCGTTCTGGGTGGATCCCAAGGAGCAGATCATCGTTGTGATGATGACCCAGTCGCCCGGCGCCGCGCGCCTGTACCACCGCAACCTGGTGCGGCAGCTGGTGTACCAGGCGGTTGCGGATTGAGTTGCGTGGAAGGGGTGTGACGGGTTTAGCGCGCGCTCAGCCCGTCAAAACAGGTGCACAGCACCATCTCGATGATCTCTTCGTCGCTGTGTTGCCCACCCATTTTCAGGAACTCCAGCACCGGGTCGCAGGCGCGCGCGTAGAGTGTGTACAGCACAGCGATTGCCGGCAAATGCGTGTTTAACGTGCCCGCAGCCCGCGCCACTTCGATCCAGCCGCCCAACACATCGCTGACCTGGATCAAGCCGTCCATGTAATCCTTGTTGGCGATCAGGCAGGCGCGCAGGCTGGAGTTCTGGCTTGGCAATGAGGGCATCTCGCCGGCGAGATTGAGCGACATCGTCCAGCGCACCACGGCGCGCAGGTTTTGCATCGGCTCTGCCGTTGCGGGCAGGCTCGCCAGGTAGGTCTGGGCGCGGCGCATCACAAACACCATGGCGGCGGCTGCCAGGTCGTCCTTGCTCGGAAAGTGGCGGTACAGGCTGGCCTTGGCGATGCCGACGTCGGCGGCGACTTCATCGACCGTCATCGCGTCAAAACCCTTGTCGGCCAGGAGCCGGTTGACGGATTGGATGATCGCGTCTTCACGCGCCAGGAGCATTTGCTCCTTGAAGGATATTTTCACGACGGTGTTGGCGGCCATGTCGAAATTATAGGCCCTGCAGCCTTGATTTGAACCTTTTGGTCTTTCAATTACTGTATAGTCTCCATTATGACTGCACAGTCCATTTCGTCACAATACGCCCTTCCGAGCCAGGCGGCGGCATGAAAGTCGCCGTGGTTGGCTCCGGTATTTCAGGCCTTGCTGCGGCGCATACCCTGCTGCAGGAAGGCAACGGTACTTATGACGTGACGCTGCTGGAGGCGGGCGATTATTTTGGCGGCCACACGCACACGGTCGACGTCACGCTGCCCACGCCCGGCGGCCCGGTCACACACGGGGTGGACACCGGTTTTCTGGTCTTCAATGAGCGCACTTACCCCCAATTGATCGCGTTGTTTGCCAGCTTGGGCATCGAAACCGCCAAGTCCGAGATGTCGTTTTCGGTGCAGGTCAAACCTACGGGCGCAGGCAGCGCGCTGGAATGGAGCGGCACCAGCCTGGGTGCCGTGTTCGCCCAGCGCCGCAACCTGCTCAACTGGCGTTTCCTGCGCATGCTGCGCGACTTGCTGCGGTTCAACGCCTTGTGCACGCGCCTGGCGAGCGACGGCACCGAAGCCCAACTGCGCCAGCCGCTGGCCGATTTCCTCCAGCAACACCACTTCAGCCGCGAGTTTCGCGACTGGTATTTTTTACCGATGATCGCCTGCATCTGGAGTTGCCCCACCGCACAGATGTTGCAGTTCCCGGTGGACACCTTGATCCGCTTTTGCCACAACCACGGCTTGCTGCAGCTAAGCAACCGGCCTCAGTGGTGGACGGTGGCAGGCGGCGCACGCCGGTACGTGGACGCGATCACCGCCGGGATCACCCACAAGCGGCTGCGGGCCCGGGTCACCAGCATTGAACGCGTCGAAAGTCCACAAAGCGGGCAAGGCGATCAGGGCATCCGAGGCGGCCAGGTGCGGCTCACTGTCAACGGCGCGGTAGAGGTTTATGACAAGGTGATCCTCGCCACCCATACCGACCAGTCACTGGCGCTCTTGCGCCACCCCACACCGCTTGAGAGCCGCGCTTTGGGCGCCATTCGCTACCAGTCCAACCACGCTGTGCTGCACACCGACACATCGGTGTTGCCCACGCGCCGCGCCGCCTGGGCGGCCTGGAACTACGAACGCAACGCGTCAAGCGGGCACACTGCGCAGAACCCGGTGCAACAGGAGCATGAGCCCCAGGGCGCGGCCACCGTCTGCCTGCATTACCTCATCAACCTGTTGCAGCCCGTGCCGTGGCAACAGAGTGTGGTGGTGTCGCTCAACCCGTTGCGCCGCATTGAAGCTCAATACGTGCTGGGGGAATACGGCTACGACCACCCGGTGTTCGATGCGGCCGCCATCAAGGCACAGCGGCAGATGCCCTGGCTGCAGGGCCAGCACCACACCTATTACTGTGGCGCCTGGATGGGTTACGGGTTCCACGAAGACGGCCTCAAGGCCGGCGTGGCCGCAGCCCATCACCTCATGGGCCGGTTGCCGGTGCCTGAGGGCGCAGCACCATGAGCCTGCTTGCCAGGAGCCTGCCGCTGATCGGCTTCGGGCAAGTGCGCCACACCCGCCTGCGCCCGGTGCACAACGCCTTCGCCTACCCGACCTACTTTCTCATGTTGCCAATGCGCTCGCTGCAGCAAAAAGAAATCCCGCAGCAAACGCCACTTGCCATCAACCGTGCGGGCTGGATCAGTTTCCACGATGCCGACCATGGCGACGGGCGTGGCCCGCAGCAAGGCGGTGCCCTGCAATGGCTCGATGAGCTCCTGTGCAACGAGGGCATTCACGATGCCACCGGTGAAGTCTGGCTGCACACCTACCCGCGCGTGATGGGCTACACCTTCAAGCCGGTGAGTTTCTGGTATTGCCACCGTGCGAGCGACGACCAGGGCGGCGCGCTGCGTGCCATCGTGGTGGAAGTGAACAACACGTTTGGCGAGCGGCATTGTTATTTGCTCGACCACCCGCGCATGGGCGCAACCCTGCTGGCCACCAAGGTGTTCCACGTGTCGCCGTTTTGCGAAACCCGCGGGCAATACCGCTTCCGCTTCATGCGTGTGGCGCGTGACGACGGCGAAAAAACCCTGGCGCAGATCGACTTGCACGATGACGAGGGCGACCACTATTCCCGGGAGCCACTGCTGCAAACCAGCGTCGGCGGGGCGCTGCAACCCATCACCCGCGAAGCCCTGCGCCGCGCGGTGTGGCGCTACCCGGCCATGACCTTCGGCGTGGTGTTCCACATCCACTGGCAGGCGGTGCGGCTCTGGCTCAAACGCGTGGATTTCTTCAAAAAGCCGCAGGTGCCACGTTCTTTTGTTACCCGGCAAAGCCGCTTGCCCACCACTTTACCTATTTCCCGCTCCGAGGCAAACCCGCCATGAACTCCACCACTGCCCCGACTTCCATGACCCTCTTGCGCAGCGCCCCGTCTGCCGCCCGCACCGCCATCCAGCTGCTGCAGCGTTTGCGCCACGGCGTGTTGACGGTGCATTTCCCGGACGGCAGCTCGCGCCGTTTTGGCCAGCCGGCGCAGGCGCCAGTTACCGGCCAGCCCGCTGTGCCAGAAGCCGTGCTCACCCTGCACAACTGGAACGTTTGCGCCGCCGCCCTGAAATCCGGCGACATCGGTTTTGCCGAAACCTACATTGCTGGCGACTGGAGCACGCCCAACCTCACGGCCCTGCTCACGGTGTTTGTCGCCAACCGGCGCGAGGTGGAAGACATCATCCATGGCTCCTGGGCAGGGCGCCTGTGGTACCGCGTCAGGCACCTGCTGAACCACAACAGCAAAACCAACAGCCGTAAAAACATCCACGCCCACTACGACCTGGGCAACGCGTTTTATGCGCTGTGGCTGGATGCGAGCATGAATTATTCGTCCGCCTGGTTTGAGGGCGACTTCAGCAAGCCCATGCAATCCGCGCAGGCAGCGAAGGTCGGCCGCGCCCTGCGCCAGGCCGGCGTGAAGCCGGGCGACCGGGTGCTGGAAATCGGCTGCGGTTGGGGCGCGCTGGCGCAAGCAGCGGTGCAGGATTTTGGCGCCAACGTAGTAGGTGTCACGCTCAGCCATGAACAGCTGGCCTTTGCCAAGCAGCGGCTTGCCGCCTTGCCGCAAGCCTCCACACTTGCCGCCAGTGCGAAGCTGCGCCTGCAGGATTACCGCGACATTGACGATGCGCCCTTCGATGCCATCTGCTCCATCGAAATGGTCGAGGCGGTGGGCCAAGCCTATTGGCCGGGGTATTTTCAAACCGTGAGCCGGCTGCTCAAACCGGGCGCACGCGCCTGCATCCAGACCATCGTGATCGACGACGCGCTGTTTGAGCGGTATGTGACTTCTACCGACTTCATCCAGCAGTACATCTTCCCGGGCGGCTGCCTGCCCTGCCCGCGCGAGTTTCGCAAACAGGCCGCGCAGGCGGGCCTTCTCGTGGTGGACGAATTGCCCTTCGGTGCGGATTACGCCGAGACACTGCGGCGCTGGCGTGCGGCGTTTCTCGCGCAGAAAAAAGCCGTGGAAGCATTGGGCTTCGACCAGCGTTTCCTGCGCATCTGGGAGTTTTACCTGTGTTACTGCGAAGCCGCTTTTGACGCTGGCGACATTGATGTGGTGCAGTTCACGCTGGAGAAACCACGCGCGTGACGCACCGCCCCGGCAGCCCGCTCAACCCTGGCAGCCCGCTCGGCTTGGCCCCGCTTGCGCCCAGCGCGCCGGGCACGCCCCGCTTCACTGCGCAGGACGGCTTGCGATACGGGCTGCTCGGGTTTCCACTGGCGTTTTGCGCGCTGCCGCTGTATGTGTTGCTGCCGAACCTGTATGCCCGCGAATTTGGCTTGGCACTGTCCACCTTGGGCGCGATCCTGCTGGGCGCGCGGCTTCTGGATGCGCTGATTGACCCGCTGATCGGCCGCTGGTGTGACCACCTCTTTGCCCGCTCCCTGAACGCCGTCTTGCTGTTGGGTGCTGCTGCGGCCGTGGTTCTGGCCGCTGGTTTCACCGGGCTGTTTTTCCCGCCAACGCGCGAACCGCTGGCCTTGTTGCAGTGGGCCACAGCGCTGCTGGTCATCACTTATGCCGCCTACAGCGCACTCGCGGTGGCGCACCAGTCCTGGGGCGCCCGGCTCGGCGGCGACGAACTCCTGCGCGGGCGCATAGTGGCGTGGCGCGAAGGCCTGGGCCTCGTGGGTGTGGTGCTGGCCGCCACACTGCCGGCTCTGGCGGGCCTGGGCACGATGGTGACCCTGTTTGTCGTCAGCCTGTTTCTCGGGCTGCTCGCTTGGCGCAGCGCCATCCGCCCGGTTGCGGTTGTGTTGTCCGCGCAACCAGCGTCAGCATCACAGTCAAAGCCGGGCGTGGACGTCTGGCGGCCCTGGCGCATCCCCGCATTTCGCCGGCTGATGCTGGTGTTTTTGCTCAATGGCATAGCCAGCGCCGTGCCGGCCACGCTGGTGCTGTTTTTTGTGCAAGACCGTTTGCAGGCGCCGCTGGCCATTCAGCCGCTGTTTCTGGGCAGTTATTTTGTGGTGGGCGCTTTGTCGATGCCGCTGTGGCTGAAGGTGGTCAAACGGTATGGCCTGGCCGTCAGTTGGCTCGTGGGCATGCTGCTGGCCATCGCCGTGTTTCTGGGCACGATGCTGCTGGGCGCGGGCGACAACCTCGCGTTTGTGCTGATCTGCGCCTTGTCGGGCGTGGCGCTGGGCAGCGACCTGGCTTTGCCCGCCGCCCTGCTGGCCGGTGTGATTGGCCAGGCCGGCGACCGTGGCCGCGCCGAGGGCGCTTATTTTGGCTGGTGGAACTTTGCCACCAAACTGAATCTGGCTCTCGCCGCCGGCATCGCACTGCCGCTGCTGCAATGGTGGGGTTACTCGCCCGGCAACCGCGACCCCGACGCCTTGCACACGCTCACGCTGGCGTATTGCCTGTTGCCATGCCTGCTCAAAGCAGCCGCTGCCGTCTCGCTCTATTTCCTCATCATTCAACCCGCCAAAGCCCAGGAGCCTGCATGACACCGCCAGATCACCACGCCAGCGCCACCTCCGGCGTATTCAAACGGCGCATATTGGCCACGTTCGCAGCGCTGGCCACGCTCGCCGGTTGCGGCACGCAAAACATTGCCGACTACGCGGCCGAAAAACCGGTGCTGGAACTGCGCGACTATTTCAACGGCACGCTGGATGCCCATGGCCTCTTCACCGACCGCGACGGCAAGGTGGTCAAACGGTTTACCGTTGTCATGACCGGCACCTGGACCGGCGACGATGGCGTCCTGGACGAAGATTTCTCCTACTCCGACGGCAGCACGCAAAAACGTGTGTGGCGCCTCAGGCGCCTGGGCGATGGCCGCTACACCGGGCGCGCCGACGACGTGGTGGGCGAGGCCCGGGGCCAGCAGCGCGGCAACGCCTTCAACTGGACCTACACCATGGCCCTGCCCGTCGACGGCAAGGTCTACGAGGTCCAGTTTGACGACTGGATGTACCTGATGAACGACAAGGTCATGCTCAACAAGGCGGCCATGGCCAAGTTTGGCTTCCGCCTTGGCGAGGTCACGCTCTCGTTCACCAAAAGGTAAGGCATGGCGCTGTTTTCAACGCTTTTTGCGCCCCTGAATCCGCCCGTGCAGAGCTGGCGCGGCCAGACCGTCTGGTTGATCGGCGCCTCCAGTGGCATTGGCCGCGCCACAGCTTCAGCGCTGCACACACAGGGCGCGCGCGTGGTGGTCTCGGCGCGCAATGCACGGGCGCTGCGGGAGTTTGCTACGCAACATCCGGGCGCGGTGGCGCTGCCCATGGACGTGACCGACGCCATCGACGTGAAGGCCGCCGCCGGTGTGGTGACGATGCAGCACGGCCTCGATGCCGTGGTGTATTGCGCAGGGCACTACCAGGAAATGCACGCGACCGGATTTGACCTCGAGGCCATGCAGCAACATTTGCAAGTGAACTACGTGGGCGCCTTGAATGTGCTCGATGCCGTGTTGCCGCATTTCTTGCGTACCAATGAGCCCGGCGCCCGCACTTCAGCACGCCACATCAGCCTGGTAGGCAGCGTCGCCGGTTACAACGGCCTGCCCAAAAGCCTCGCCTACGGCCCCACGAAGGCGGCCCTGATCAACCTGACCGAGACCCTGTACCTGGATTTGCATGGGCGCGGCATTGGCGTGTCATTGGTCAGCCCGGGTTTTGTCGACACACCCTTGACCGCCAACAACCAGTTTGCGATGCCGGCTTTGATCTCCCCGGAAGTGGCGGCAGAGGCGATGTTGCGCGGCTGGGCGCGCGGGGAGTTTGAAATCCACTTTCCCAAGCGTTTCACGCTGTGGCTGAAACTCCTGCGGCTACTGCCGTACCGCGCCGCCTTTGCGGCGACCCGAAAGCTGACTCAAGCTTGAGGGGAAGCGCTCGATTATTTATGAATAATTTTATCTATTAAATTTAGAATAGAAGAAATGGCAATTAAGTCACGAATTTATTTTATTAATTGCTATATAAATTGATATATAAATGAATAAAATATTATCAAATTAATATATAAAATTATATTTATACGAATATACTTAAAGATTTTGATAATTGTTAATACGCAAGTTAACATTTCACCCACCCGCCCAGCCCTTTGAATAGGGAACGCGGACCACTCATTCACCAGATTTTTTCAGCGCCACAGCCTCCCGTGCCAAGCGCGTCACCCGCGCCCAATCACCAGCGGCCAGCGCGTCCGCGGGCACCAGCCAGGAGCCGCCCACACACAACACATTGGGCAGCGCCAGCAGTTCCGGCGCGTTGGCCAGCGTCACACCGCCGGTGGGGCAAAACGACACATCACCAAACGGGCCGCTCCAGGCTTTGAGCATCGCCGTGCCGCCCGCCTGCATCGCCGGAAAGAATTTCAGCTCGGTGAAACCGTCTTCCTGCGCCATCATGATTTCGCTGCCTGTGGCAACACCTGGCAGCAGCGGCAGACCCAGCTCCTTGCAGGCTTTGCCAACCTGCGGCGTATAGCCCGGGCTCACCGCAAAACGCGCGCCGGCCATCGCGGCGGCCTGCGCATCGGCGGGGCTGCGCACGGTACCGGCGCCAACCACGGCTTCGGGCACCGCCCGCGCGATCGCCTCCATGCAGGCCAGCGCCTGCGGCGTGCGCAAGGTCACTTCGAGCATGCGGATGCCACCGGCCAGCAGGGCGCGCGCCATTGGCACGGCGTGGGCCACGTCGTGCAACACGATCACCGGGATCACCGCTGCGTCTTGCATCACCTGGCGGGATATGAGTTTTTCCATGGTTGTTGTCTCGTTGGTGGGTTTCGTCATTGGGTCGCCTTTGGTTTTGCGCGTCGTCGTCTCAAGGCTCACAGCCAGCTGCAAGCGCCGGCTTCGGCCGCCAGCGCGTTGCGCCGCATGCCGGCGAAGAGTTCACGGCCCATGCCCAAACCGTTGGCGTCGATCTGCGCTTCGGGCATCGTGGCCAGAGGCCGCGCGGCCCATTCGGCGTCGGGCACGAGCACGCTCAATGTACCCGCCACAGCGTCCAGGCGGATCACGTCGCCATCCTGCACCTTGGCCAGCGGCCCGCCGGCTTTGGCTTCGGGCGAGACGTGGATGGCCGCCGGCACCTTGCCGCTGGCGCCACTCATGCGGCCATCGGTCACCAGCGCCACCTTGAAGCCCTTGCCCTGCAGCACCGCGAGCGGCGGCGTGAGTTTGTGCAGCTCCGGCATGCCATTGGCCTGGGGGCCCTGCCAGCGCACCACACACACCAGGTCTTGCGCGAGCTCACCTGCGTTGAAAGCCGCGAGCAGAGCCTCCTGTGAATCAAAAACCCGCGCGCGCGCCTCGATGACGTGGCAGTCATCAGGCACGGCCGAAACCTTGATCACGCTGCGCCCCAGGTTGCCTTTGAGCAGCATCAAACCGCCGGTTGGGCTGAAGGGATTGGATGCGGGGCGGGCCACGCTGTCATCGCGCGACGGGCCGGCGTCGCGCCAAACCAGCCGGCCGCCCGCTTCTTCGGGAATGCGGGTAAATTCGCGGATGCCGCCTTCGCGCACGGCCAACACGTCCTCGTGCATGAAACCGGCGTCGAGCAATTCGCGGATCACAAAACCCGGCCCGCCGGCCGCCTGAAACTGGTTCACGTCGGCGCTGCCGTTGGGGTACACACGCGTCAGGAGCGGCACCACGGCGGAGAGCGCGGCGAAGTCGTCCCAATCGATCACGATGCCGGCCGCGCGCGCCACCGCCACCCAATGGATCAAATGGTTGGTGGAGCCGCCCGTGGCCAGGAGCGCGCACATGGCGTTGACGATGCATTTTTCATCCACAACACGGCCAATTGGACTGAACCGCTTCGCGTGCGTGATGTCCAAAACCGTGCGCACGGCCTCCCGCGTCAATTCCTCGCGCAAGGCTTGCCCCGGGTTGACAAACGCCGTTCCCGGCACGTGCAAGCCCATGGCCTCGAGCAGCATCTGGTTGCTGTTGGCGGTGCCGTAAAACGTGCAGGTGCCTTGCCCGTGGTAGGCCTGGTTCTCGGCCTCCAGCAATTCAGCGCGGCCCACCAGACCCTGCGCGGCCTTCTCGCGCACTTTGGATTTGGCATTGTTGGACAGCCCCGAGGTCATTGGCCCGGCGGGCACGAACACCGTGGGCAGGTGGCCGAAATGCAGGGCACCGATCAAGAGGCCGGGCACGATCTTGTCGCACACGCCGAGCATCAGCGCCGCGTCGTACATGTCGTGGGAGAGCGACACCGCCGTGGCCATGGCGATCACGTCGCGGCTGAAGAGGCTCATCTCCATGCCCGATGTGCCCTGGGTTACACCGTCGCACATCGCTGGCACGCCGCCTGCCACTTGCGCGGTGGCGCCGTGTTGGCGCGCTTCGTGTTTGATGATGTCGGGGTAGTGCTGCAAGGGGGCGTGCGCCGAGAGCATGTCGTTGTAGGCGTTGATGATGGCGATGTTGGGCGCGCGCTCGGCCACGATTTTCAGCTTGTCGTTGACAGGCAAGGCCGCGATGGCGTGCGCCACGTTGGCGCAACCGAGCCGGTCGCTGCCGCGCGGGCGCATGG
>JANMMR010000654.1:0-3399 GCA_031373455.1 Rhodoferax sp. | reverse complement strand
CACCTCACCCGCCGTGGCGATGGGCCAGTGGCTGACCACGCAGGAGCCACCGCAGGCCTTCAGTGTCGACCGCGAGTGTGAGCTCAAGGCGGCCGACGAAACCAAAGCCGTGGTGCGTTACGCCCGCCATGCGCTCGACATTGACGAGGTGCGCGCCCACGTCGAAAGCGGCAAACAGCCCACGCGCATCGCCTTGACCTGGAACAACCGCGTCTCCCTGGTGTTGACCGACGCGTTGCAGGTCAAGAAGCTGGCGTTTCTGGACGTGGTGTTTGAGGGTAGCGCGGCCAAGGGCAAAGACGACGGTTTTGACGCCGATGTGGCCATTGCCACGAGTGAGCTCTCGGCCATGATGCCCGACCTGCTGCAGGCGCTGGACGGCGAGGTGGTGGAAGGGTGAATTCCAGATGGGCGCGGGCTGGCATGCCGCCTCTGGCGCTACGATTCACCACCTACAAGGAGACAAGCAATGGTCAAGGTGATCTGGTCTGGCGGCACTGAGCACTGGACAAGCCGTACAACGCCCGAGGGCGAGGTCAAGCTGTTTTTATGGGAGAAAAAAGCCAACCCGGCGGTGCCGAAAAAGGGCACGATTTTCTTTGTGCACGGCTCCTCCATGGCCTCACAGCCGACGTTTGACCTGAGCGTACCCGGGCGGCCCTGGTCGTCGGCGATGGACTGGTTCGCCAACCAGGGTTTTGACACCTGGACGATGGACAACGAAGGCTACGGCCGCTCCAGCAAATTCCGCAACATCAACAGCGACATCAGCAATGGCGCAGACGACCTCGCCGCTGGCAGCGCCTACGTGATGGCGCAGACGGGCGTGAAGTCGATGCTGTTTTACGGCATTTCCAGCGGCGCGCTCAAAGCGGCGCTGTTTTGTGAACGCCACCCGGAGCGTGTGGGCAAACTCGCGCTGGATGCGTTTGTCTGGACCGGCGAAGGCAGCCCCACACTGGAGCAGCGCCGCAAAAAGCTGCCCGAATTTCTGGCCAAAAACCGCCGGCCGATCGACCGGCCGTTTGTGCACAGCATCTTCCAGCGCGACCATCCCGGCACCGCCGACATGGCCACCGTGGAGGCCTTTGCCGACGCGATCTTGACGCTCGACGACTCCATGCCCACCGGCACCTACGTGGACATGTGTTCCAAACTGCCGCTGCTGGAGCCGCGCAAGATCACAGCGCCCACGATCATCCTGCGCGGAGAGCACGACGGCATTGCGGGCCTCGATGACCTGATCAACTTCTACAAACTGCTACCCAACATGAACAAGCAGTTCAGCGTGATGGCGGGTATCTCCCATGCCAGTTTCCAGCAGAAAAACTACATGATGGTGTACCAGATCCTGCACAGTTTTTTCACCATGCCCGAGCCGGCCTACCTCGGCTGAACAGGAAGCCACCACCATGCACACCTTGCGCCGCTCTGTTTTGACCCTGACTCTTTCGGCGCTGGCTGTGCTGGGCGGGGCCGGCATGACTGCGTCCGTCTGGGCGCAGGCCTACCCCAACAAGCCGGTGCGCCTGATCGTGCCCTTCGCACCCGGCGGCTTCACCGACGTGGTGGCGCGCATCCTGGGGCAAAAACTCTCCCTGGCGTTGGGCCAGCAGTTTGTCATCGAAAACAAGGCCGGTGCCGGCTCCACCATTGGCACCGACTTCGTGGCCAAGTCGGCGCCGGACGGCTACACCCTGGTGATGGTGTCCAGCACCCACGTGATCAGCCCGTGGTTGTACAAAAACATGCCGTATGACCCGATCAAGAGTTTCGCGCCGGTTGGCAAACTGGTCGATTCGGCCTACGTTCTGCTGGTGAACCCGAAAGTCCCGGCCAATACCGTGCAGGACTTCATCAAGCTGGCGAAAGCCGCGCCAGACACCATCCACTACGCCAGCAGCGGCAATGGCAGCGCGCAACACCTGATGGGCGGCCTATTTGCCAGCATGACCGGCGCGCCACTCAAACACGTGCCCTACCGGGGCAGCGCCGGCGCCACCACGGACCTGGTGGCCGGTGTGGTGCAGAGCAGTTTTGCCGGTGTGCCCAATGCCCTGTCACAAGTGCCGCAGGGGCGGCTCAAGGCGCTGGCCGTGACCACTGCCAAACGCATCCCGCAACTGCCGGATGTGCCCACGATGCAGGAAGCCGGCGTGGCCGGTTACGACGCCTCGGTGTGGCTGGCGCTGCTGGCGCCCGCCGGTACACCCCGCGAGATCGTGCTGAAACTCAATACCGAGATCGCCAAATTGATGGCGTCACCTGAAACCGCCAAGGCCTTGTCGGATGCCGGGGTGGAGGTGGCCCCTTCCAGCCCCGAGGCGATGGGTACCTACATGGTGCAGGAGCTCGAGCGGTGGGGCAAGGTTGTGAAGGACACCGGCGTCAAGCTGGAGTAAAAGTTCAGGTGGCGGCGCTGCGGCCAAGTCGGCCAACGCTGGTGGCTTTGAGGCCGTTCACGAAGAAGCCAAGCCGCGCGCGGTGAGTTCAGGAGAGAGGTTTTGCCACGCCACGTCAAACCGGCCGCTCGCGCCCGCAGGCGAGCTGGCCGGTGCACGCAAGGCGTGACGCACACCGGCTGCAACACTGTCGATCAGGGGCACGTCCACCAGCGGTTGCAGTTGGGCCGCCATGCCCGCAAGGCCGGCACCGCCAATGATGATCGCTTGGGCGCCCGTGGCTTGGGTGATGTCGCGCACGGCCTGGGCCAGCAGGGCCAAAGCGCCGGCAGGGTCCGCCGCCAGTTGCGCGCCGCTGGGCGCCACGGTGTGGATGCCCGCCAGCGAAGAAGCAAACCCCAGGTTTTGCGCCAATCGGGTCAACATCGGTTTCCAGCGCGCGCCACCGGTGACCACGGCAAATGGACCATAACTCGCCGCCGCTACAAAAGACCCCTCGGCCAGGCCGGTGACGGGCGCCGTGCTGGTTTCGCGCAATGCCAGCAGGCCGGGGTCGCCAAAGCAGCCGATCAACACCGCGTCCACGGGTGTTTGGCCTTCGGCCGTTGCTGCCGCCCAGGCGTCCAGCAGGGCGTGGCCGGCGACCGCATAACTGGCTTCGCAGGCGATGTACGGCGCGCCGAAGCGGGCAGTGACCGAACGCACGCTGACTTGGGGGCCGGCAGTGGTTTGCGCATGGCCCTGCAACAGCGCGGTGACGTGGGCCGAGGTATTGGGGTTGACGATGAGCAGGTGGCGCATGGTTGGCAGTTCAAGTGGCCGCAGTCACTGCGGCTGCCGGCGGTTGTTGCTGGCGCGCCGGGGTGCGGGAGCAGGGCCGATTCGGCGAGCCCTGAGCAGGGTGAGGGAGCGCTCCATTATGCGCAAAAAATGCACCCGCAAAGGCCGCGTGTGCGGGCCAACAGGGCGGCAGGCACCATTTGGATGAAAATGTGAA